>NZ_JADIKJ010000120.1:0-281 GCF_044904675.1 Dyella jejuensis
ACGATCGCACGACCACCACCAGTTACGACAGCGCAGGGCGGGCGGTCTACAGCCTCAACGCCGCAGGGACGGTCACGCAGACCACCTACGATGCCGATGGACGGGTGACCAGCACCCACGTCTACGCCATCGCACTGACAACCAGCCAGCTGGCCAGCCTCGGCAGCACCCCCACCCCGGCGCAGATCGGCGCATGGGTCACGCCCGGCAGCGCCGATCAAGTCAGCTACAACGTCTACGACAGCGCCGGCGAGCTGCGCTACCGCATCGACCCGATGGGC
>NZ_JADIKJ010000121.1:0-281 GCF_044904675.1 Dyella jejuensis
CGCGCGGACGTGCAGCAGGCAAGGACTGAATGGAGGCGCGACCAGCCGCAATGGAGTCGAGGTCGGTTGGTTTTCCTGGATGAAACGGCTACCACCACGTGCATGACCCGGTTGCGGGGCCGTTCGCCACGAGGGCAGCGCTGTGTCGCTTCTGCGCCCTACGGCCACTGGAAGACGACCACGTTCATTGCCGGCTTGCGTCACGATGCGATTACCGCGCCGCTAGTGCTCGATGGTCCAATGAACGGTGTCGCGTTTCTCGCCTACATCGAAACGTGCCT
>NZ_JADIKJ010000122.1:0-281 GCF_044904675.1 Dyella jejuensis
TGCGCCGGCGCCGCCGCCAGCTCCGCGCGCAGCGCCGCCGTGTCCAACGCCAGCGGGATCGCCGCGTGCAACCCTTGCAGCAGGGCTTCATGGCCGATCACGCAGTCCGCCTGCGCGTCATCGCGCATCATGGCCAGCCGTGCCGGCGGGTTGTCCGGATCCAGCGGCACATACGCGCCACCGGCTTTCCACACCGCCAGGATCGCTACCGCCAGGTCCGCCGAACGCGGCAAGCAGATGCCCACCGTCACCTCCGGACCCACGCCGCGCGAACGCAGACC
>NZ_JADIKJ010000123.1:0-281 GCF_044904675.1 Dyella jejuensis
ACCACTACAACGATCTACAACGCGGCGGGCGAGGTGGTGGCGGCCATTGATGCGGCCGGCAACGTCACTACCACGCAGTACAACGGTGTGGGCGAAGTGCTGTCGACCACGCAGTACGCCACCGCGCTGACCTTGGCCCAGCGCCGTGCCTTGGGCAGTGCACCGACGCTCGCTGCGCTACAGGCCGATCTGGTCAACAACGTGGATAACCGCACCACGCTGACGATCTATGACGCCGACGGTCATGCGCTCGCCACGGTGGATGCGCTGGGCTATGTCAC
>NZ_JADIKJ010000124.1:0-281 GCF_044904675.1 Dyella jejuensis
TGGTTATGCTGACTGCCAAAGTGCCGGCGATTGTCCAGCGTGTCGGGAGTCCGCCAGACCACGCCGTCCAACGCATACAGCGACAAGCCCTGCCAGCGGTGGCGACCGGCCTGCGTATGGCCCCATTGTGCCGCGGTATGTTGAAACAGCCATGCCAGGGGCTCCGAACCCAAGCGTTGACGCGCCTGGCTTAATGCACTGGAGCTGATGCCTTCTCCTGGCAACGCTATCTCCAGCGCATCGGCCACATGCAGGATCGAGCGATCGCGCAACAGGGCGAT
>NZ_JADIKJ010000012.1:0-246986 GCF_044904675.1 Dyella jejuensis
CCCAGCGATTGCTTGCACCAATCGGCTATATCCCGCCAGCGGAGGCCGAGGCAAACTACTATCGGCAACTCGCGCAATCACGAGCCGCTGAACCAGCATGACTTAAACCAAACAGCCTTCACGAAAGCCGGGGCGGTTCAAAGAGCAGCAGGCGATGCTCGGCGATAGCGTCAAGCCGATCTTCGACGTCGGCCTCGCCGAGCTGGTGGAGCTGGACCACGTGATCTCGCCTGAGATCCGACTCACGCCGCCTTCCATCGGCCACACGCCGGGCCACGTCAGCGTGATTATCAGTCCGAGGGCGAGCGGGCGGTGATCACCGGCGACATATGGCCTACCACCCATGCCAGATGGCGCATCCCGACTGGATGTTCGACGACGAACCGAAGGCCGCCGTACTCACCCGTTCGCGCCTCTTCGACGAATGGCCGACCAGGCGATCCTCGTCATCGATACCCACTTTGCCCCCACTGCCGGCCATGTCGTCCGCGATGGCACAGTCTTCAGGTTTACAGTGTAAGGGCGGCGAGCCCCACGCAACTGCTGTGGACGCCATTCACTTAGGTAGTAGACCGAAAACACTCTTGGTCGGCACGAATCGGGTATTCGTGGTTTCGCACTGCTTAGCTCTGCATTGAGCTTAAGTTGACCGGTAGCGCGGCATTCCGCGTCACCCTCAAAATCGTGCCTGCTGCAGACGGCTTTGTATGCCCCACGCGATCCAATCGAGGCCGAGTTGGGCTGATATGCATGCGTCGAGAGACCAACGGCCGCCACAATGTCTTGGCGATGGGGAAGAGCGGCTAACGTCCGCCTTGGGTCGGAAGCGGATCTCCGCGCAATATAGCCGAGCGGCCTGGCAGCAGCAGACTATTCGCCGCTGATCAGCGCGGGCGGGACGTTCAGCACTTGCCGGAATCAATATTCAACCTGATCGGAATCCGCAAGCCAGAAAGCAATGCTGGCAGGATAACTGCCATCAGCAGCCCAGGATCGAACATATGGCTATTTCACATATGGCCGTAATATCCGGAAAATACGAAGCGTTTGCACGTTTAGACGTCTATACGTCCGTTGACGCAAGAAAAATACAAGGCTATAGTCTTTTCCACTCATCGAGACCGGCTGAGGGACAGGCCCTTTGAAGCCGGGGCAACCTGCGGGATCAAACCTGCAACGGTGCCAACTCCTGCGGAGCGCTTGAGCGCCTACCGGTAGATGGGGTGTCGTCAATGCATGCATGGCATGATTGGCTTGGCGACAACTCTTCCAAGGTTCTCCGCAGGGCGATGCAAATGGAGAACCATGAAGATGCCACAACTTGCCAACTCCCCTTCCGTTGACGATCGCCATACTGCCGTGGTCGTTCCCCTGCATTCGCGTTCCGCGCTCACCGAGCAGTGCAGTAGCCGTCGTCTAAGCTTGCAGCCGACATACGGCGCTAAACCGAGCAATGTGGATGTGCGTTACCAATGGATCGGTGCACCCGATGCGCCCACGATCATCGTTCAAGGCGGCATCTCGGCAGATCGGCATGTTGCAAATAACGGGCAGGGCAAGATGGGTTGGTGGGAAGAATTGGTTGGCCAAGATAAGGCCATCGATCTTGCACATTGCCGTGTGCTGAGTATCGATTGGTTGACGCCAGACGATTACGAAGACAAACCCCGTGCGATTTCCAGTGAAGATCAAGCCGATGCGCTGGCCGCACTGGTCGACGCACTCGGTATTCGCAGTGTCGTCGCTTTCGTCGGTTCTTCCTATGGCGCAATGGTTGCAATGGCGTTTGCTGCACGCCATCCGGGTAAAGTTGAAAAACTCGTGCTGATCGCCGGTGCCCACCGTTCTCATCCCATGTCGACGGCGCAGCGTGCCATCCAACGCCAGATATTGCGTCTTGGACAAGCAACGGGAAAAATCGAGGAGGCGCTTTCCCTGGCACGCCAACTGGCGATGACGACGTATCGTGGCAACGAGGAATTCGCGCGTCGGTTTGCCAGTACGCCAGATTATCGTGAAGGACGATTCCACTTTCCGGTGGAGGAATATCTGCTGCATGCGGGTCGCCGCTTCGTGGAGCGTTTTGATATCGAGCGCTTTCTCGCGCTATCCGAATCCATCGATCTGCATGACATTGTGCCGGAAGAAGTGCTTGTACCTGCCACGCTGATTGGCTTTCCCTCCGATCGTCTCGTTCCCTTTGCCGATCTATGCCAATTGCAGCGTCGCCTGCGTGGCGCGGCCACGCTCGAAGTAATCGACTCGCCCTACGGCCACGATGCTTTCCTCAAAGAAGCCCAGCAACTGGCGCCCCTTTTGCGTCAAGCCATTCCCTGTCCCCGTGGAGCCTGAACCATGTGCGCTGATGACGTAAAAGGAACTGCCGCCAGCACCCGCGCCGTCCGTGCTGGCATTGAAACAGATACGCAGTACGGCGCGGTGGTGCCGCCACTGCATCTCTCTACCAACTACAGCTTTACAGGGCTGGGCGGCAAGCGCGCCTATGACTATTCGCGCAGCGGTAATCCCACGCGCGACCTGCTCGGCAATGCGCTAGCCGAACTGGAACAGGGAGCAGGAGCGGTGGTCACGGCCAGTGGCATGGCTGCCGTCGCGCTGGCATTGGAACTGGTACCTGCCGGATCCACCGTGCTTGCGGCGCACGATTGCTACGGCGGTACCTGGCGTTTGCTCGATGCCTGGGCAAGGAAAGGACGCTTCAAGGTGCGCTTCCTGGATCTTACCGATAGCCATGCGCTCGCCGAGGGACTTGCCGACAAACCATCCCTGGTATGGGTGGAGACACCGTCGAATCCGCTACTGCGTATCACCGACGTGCGCCATGTTGCGCAGGCGGCGCATGCCGTTGGTGCATTGGTAGTGGTAGACAATACGTTCCTGTCGCCGGCGCTGCAGCAGCCGTTGAGCCTGGGCGCGGATATCGTGGTGCATTCGACCACCAAGTACATCAATGGCCATAGCGACGTCGTCGGCGGAGCCGTCGTGGCACGTGATGCGGCGGTAGCCGAACAATTGAAATGGTGGGCCAATTGCAATGGTTTGACCGGAGCCCCCTTTGACAGTTTCCTTACCTTGCGTGGCCTGCGCACGCTTGGCGTGCGCCTGCGGCAACATCAGGAGAATGCGGAACGCATCGCCGGCCATCTCGATCAGCATGCGGCCGTGCGCAAGGTCTACTACCCAGGTCTGCACCATCACACAGGCCATGCCCTGGCTGCGCGCCAGCAGCAGGGTTTCGGCGCCATGCTGAGTTTCGAGCTGCACGGAGACGTCCCGCAAATCGAAGCGTTCGTCAATGATCTGCATTATTTCTCGTTGGCTGAATCGCTCGGCGGTGTGGAAAGCCTCGTTGCCCATCCTGCCTCGATGACGCACGCGGCGATGGCTCCAGAGGCACGCCATGCGGCGGGTATCGCCGATACGCTCCTGCGCCTGTCGATCGGCATCGAAGATGGCGATGATCTGTTGCGCGATCTGGATGCGGCGTTGCAACGCGCAGAGGCCACGGCCGATGGTGTTTCCAAACGGCGGGTGATCGCATGAGCGCGGTGTTGGCGGAAGCATCGGCGGCGCATGCCGCGCTGACTAACCGGAACAAAGTTGCCCTGGTCTTGCTTGGCACGGGCGTGGTGGGTGGCGCCTTCCTCAAGTTGCTGTGCACACCGGTGGCGGGACGACTGCATCTGGTCGGTGCCGCGAACTCACGCAAGCAGCAGACCGATGCGGTGCAACTTGCCGCGCGCGACCTGCGCGATCGACTCAAGCGGGAAGGTGCCGCGCGCGACGATACGGCCTTGTTTTCGGCGCTGGATACTCACGATGCCGCGCTGAAAGTGATCGTCGATGCGACGGCTTCCGCAGAGTTGGCCTCGCGCCACGCCGACTGGCTATCCCGTGGCTATCACGTTGTCACCGCCAACAAATCATTGGCTGGTGGCCAACTGTCGGGTTGGCGTGCATTACAAGCGGCGCGCGCCGCCGGCGGCCGCTATGGCGACGCCGCGACGGTGGGCGCCGGGCTGCCGGTGCTCTCCACGCTGCGCCGCCTTTGCGACTGTGGCGACAGCCTGCTTACGCTGGAGGGCGTGTTCTCCGGTTCGCTTTCCTATTTGTTCAATCACTACGACGGGAGCCGACCGTTTTCTGTCCTGCTGCGCGAGGCACGCAAGCTCGGTTACACGGAACCGGATCCGCGCGCGGACCTCTCTGGCGAGGATGTGGCACGCAAGCTGTTGATCCTTGCGCGCAATGCCGGCTTCGCACTGGGCAGCGATGAGGTGGTAGTGGAAAGCCTCGTACCCGAAACGTTGCGCGACGTTTCCACCGAAACCTTCCTGGAGCGGCTCGAAGAATTGGATGAGCCCTTGGCTGCCTTGCACGAAGCCGCGCGGGCACGTGGCCAAGTGCTACGTTTCCTGGCGCGCATCAATCAACGCGGACGCGCCCGCGTGGGGCTGACGGAAGTGCCGCCTACCCATCCCGCCGCGCGTCTGTACGGCACCGATAATCAGTTTGCGTTGACCACTACCCGTTATCACACGCAGCCACTGGTCATCCAAGGGCCCGGGGCGGGGCCCGAAGTCACCGCGCAGGCTTTGCTGGGCGACATATTGTCGCTTGGCTGATCCGGCTTGCGATCAAGCCAACGGAGCGGGCCGGTACCTCAGCGGTAGACGATGCGTTCGGCCGTTTCTTCATCCGGAGGTATCTGCGGTGCGTCGGGATGCCTGTGCGATTCGGCTTGTGCCGCAGCTACCGACGGTGTGCGCCAGCCGCACTTTACGCCCCATAGATAGAACACCAGGCCGATCACGGCCACCACGACCAGGTCGATGCCATAGGGCAAATAACCCTGGCCGCCAAATGTCGTGCTGCCCGCCCACGACACCGCGGCCACCGTCGGCAGATAGATGATCAACCACACGGCGCCCTTGAGCTGGCGATGAAAATCGTGCCAGCCGGATTTGGCCTGATAGTAGAGATATACCGGCAATGCCACGACCATCAGCAGGATGATCTCGCCGGTGAGCGGCCACTTCGCCCAATACAGCAGCTCGGTTGCCATGATGAAAGCGACGCCGGCGAGTATCGGCAAGCCGGCCACGCGCAGGGGACGATGCAATTCCGTCGCGGTCCGGCGCAAAGTCATCACGCTGACCGGGCCGGTGAGATAGGAAATGATCGTGGCGACCGAGATCACTGCTGCCAGCGTGCCCCAGCCTCGAAAGAAGAACAGGAACAGGAACGACACCACCAGGTTCAGCCACATGGCCGGACGTGGAACGCCCCACTTCGGATGCACATGGCCGAGGATTTTCGGCAGCGTGCCGTTGCGCTCCATGCCGTAGATCATGCGGGCGGTAGTGGCGGTATAAGTCATGCCGGTTCCGCTTGGACTGATGAAGGCATCCACATACAGCAGCATCGCCAGCCAGTGCAGGTTGACGATAATGGCCAGTTCGGCGAACGGCGAACGAAAATCGATGCCGTGCCAGCCCGCTTTCGCCAGCATGTCCTGCGGCACGGCGCCGATATAGGCCACCTGCAGGATCACGTACACCACCGTCGCCAGCAGGATCGAGCCGACAATCGCAAAGGGGATGCTCTTGCCCGGATTGCGCGCTTCGCCGGCAAGGTTCACCGGGCTTTGGAAACCATTGAAGCTGAAGACGATGCCCGCGGTAGCGACCGCGTTGAGTACGGCGGCGAAATCGATGGCATGGCTGCCGCCGTGGATGCCTACCGAAAAATTCTCGCGATGGAAGCCACTGGCGATCAACGCCAGGCCGGTTGCCGCCGGCACGATCAGCTTGAACGCCGTGATCATGGTGTTGGAGTGCGCGAACAGTTTCACGCTCCAGAAATTGAGCAGGAAATAGATCACCACCAATACCGCGGCAATGACCAGGCCAGTATGGCTCAGCTCGCCCTGTCCGGCGGTGACGTGATACAGATCCTGCGCCCAGCGCCAATGCCAGGAAGCCATGTACTGCACCGAAGCTTCAGCCTCGACCGGAATCACCGAAACGATGGCGATCCAGTTCGCCCATGCCGCGATAAAGCCGACCAGCGAGCCATGCGAATAGTGACCGTAGCGCACCATGCCGCCGGATTCGGGAAACATCGCGCCGAGTTCCGCATAGGTAAGCGCGATGGTCATGATGATCGCCGCGCCCAGCACCCATGCCCAGACCGCGCCCGGGCCGGCCAGGCCTGCCGCCTTCCATGCGCCGAACAGCCAGCCGGAGCCGATGATCGAACCCAGGCCGGTAAGCATCAGGGCAAATGGCCCCACATCGCGGCGAATGGCATTGGTAGCAGACATCAAGCACTCCCTGAAGCGAAACAGATGGTCGCCCAGGAGCGACACAATCCGGCGATGATGACAGCCCGCGCAAACAGTGTCAGCCCATCCCCTGGCCCGGCGGCACGTATCGGAAGCCGCTTCCATGCAGTAGGCAGATTAGCCGGCGTACATATATCGCTTCATCGAGAATAAGAGATATATACTTGGCCGACCTGCCGCCAAGGACCTGTGCAATGCCGGCCATCAGCTTCGAATTCTTCCCTCCCAAGACCGATGAACAGCGCGCTCAGCTCGACCGGGCGGCAAAAGAACTCAAAGCGCTCAAACCCGAATATGTCTCGGTTACTTTCGGCGCCGGCGGATCCACATTGAGCTACACCAGCGAGACCGTGGCGCGCCTGCATCGGCAACACGGGCTGGACGTCGCGCCGCATCTTTCCTGCATGGGCGGTACCCGCAAGGAAATCGCCGAGCTGCTCGACGCCTATCGTGCTGCCGGCTATCGCCGCATCGTGGCCCTGCGCGGCGACTTACCCTCGGGCATGGCCACGCCGGGCGATTTCCGCTATGCCGCCGAACTGGTGCGTTTCATCCGCGAGCACAGTGGCGATCACTTCCATATCGAGGTGGCGGCCTATCCGGAAATGCATCCGCAGGCCGAGGATGTCCACGCGGACCTGCGTCATTTCAAGGCCAAGATCGACGCCGGTGCAGATGGCGCGATCACGCAGTACTTCTTCAACGCCGATGCCTATTTTCGGTTTGTCGACGACGTGCATCGCCTGGGCGTATCCGTGCCGGTAGTGCCCGGCATCATGCCGATTTCCAATTACGCCCAGCTCAAGCGGTTTTCCGAGGCATGCGGCGCGGAAATCCCGCGCTGGATCGCCAAGCGCATGCAAGCGTATTACGACGATGTCGAATCGATTCGTTCGATGGGGGCGGAAGTGGTGGCGCAGATCTGTCGCCGCTTGCTGGAAGGCGGCGCACCCGGCTTGCACTTCTATACGCTCAATCGCGCGAAAGCGACGCGCGCGGTGCTTGATCAGCTGCACTGATCCCTTTCGCGCATCGGGCTATCCTGCCCGGATGCGTATATGGACCCTGCTGTTGCTGCTGCTATGGCCGCTTCGCGCCGCTTGGGCACAAGGCGATATCCACCGTTGCATGGGCGCGAACGGCATTCCGGTCTTTACCGACCGGGTCTGCTCCGACGTAAACGCTACGCCGGTCATGCCGGCGCCAACATCGAGTGCCGCGCAAGTTGCCGCTGATCTGGCGCAGCCTCCCGCAGTGCTTTGCGCAGCGGACCTGGCCCAGCTCAAGCAAGCCATCATTGATGCCTTCGCGGTACGCAAGCCCAATCGCCTTGCCGGACTGGTGCTATGGGATGGTGATGCCAAGGCGGGAGTCGTGACGGATATCCGTCTTTTCAGCCGCTTGATGGCCCAGCCACTGATCGATGTAAAAGCTGTATCGTCGTCGGCGCCCGCGTCATCTTCTTCGGCGTCCGGCGACGACGATGCGGATTCCTCCGAACTTTCCCCGTCTGCCGCGTCCACCTCGACGGCTGGTGGCGAAGCGGTGCTGGTGCAAACCGAGTCCGACGATGGCAGCGGGGCGACCCAAACAACTCGCTTCGACGTGGTCCACCATGCCGGATGCCTTTGGCTGCACCCGCAATGGTGAGTGCTTTTCAGGTGCGTGAAACCCTCAGGCGCTATTATGGGCGGTCCTCAACGGAGAACTCCCATGGCCATGCAGTACCCCGAATGGATCTGGCAGAACGGCGAAATCAAGCCGTGGAAAGAAGCCACCGCACACGTGATGTCACACGCCCTGCATTACGGCTCGTCAGTGTTCGAGGGGATACGCAGCTATGTCACGCCGGAAGGTGCGGCGATCTTCCGTCTTACCGATCATCTCAAGCGCCTGTACCAGTCGGCCAAGATCTACGACATGGCACTGCCTTACTCGCAGGATCAACTGGCTGCGGCCTGCCGCGACGTCATCGGCAAGAACGGCCTTAGCGCGGCTTATCTGCGCCCGGTGGCCTATCGCGGCCTGGGCGGTTTCGGCCTCTCCGCGGAAACCCCGATCGACGTGGCCGTGGCGGCCTGGCCGATGGGCCCCTACCTCGGGCCGGAGGCGCTGGAAGTGGGTATCACCGCCTGCGTCTCCAGCTGGCAGCGGTTTGCGCCGAACACGATCCCGGCCGGTGCCAAGGCCGGCGGCAATTATCTTTCCGGCCAGCTGGTCGCGCGCGAAGCGCGGCGTCTGGGCTTTGGCGAGGGCATTGCCCTGGCGGCCAGCGGCTTGCTCAGTGAAGGCGCGGGCGAAAACCTGTTCCTGGTCTTCGATGGCGTGCTGCACACCACGCCGGCCAGCGCATCGATCCTTACCGGCATCACCCGCGATACCTTGAAAGTGCTCGCGCGCGAAGACGGTTTCGAAGTGGTGGAACGCGATATCCCGCGTGAGTACCTGTACCTTGCCGACGAAGTGCTGATGTGCGGTACTGCCGCCGAAATCACCCCGATCCGCGAGATCGACGGCAAGCAGGTCGGCAGCGGCAAGGCCGGGCGCATCACGCGCCGCCTGCAACAGCTGTATTTTGGCCTGTTCGATGGCAAGACCCAGGACAAGTGGGGTTGGCTGGAGCCTGTCTGACTCCAGGGATGGATAAGAGGGCGAAAACTCGCCCGCAGCCATCGAATACGCCTGCCTCCTCGGCCATGTGCTCCTCAGATTTGGAGCGCCACTTCATTTTCACCAAAAAAGGTGAAAAGATGTGAGCCATGACCCTTCAGCTCACCAGCCGCCAATCCAACATCCTCGCCTTTATCCGGCAGCGCCTGGAACAAGGCGGGGAGGCGCCCACGCTGGAAGAAATCGGCCAGGCCATGGGCCTGCCAAACGTGAGCGCCGTGCTCAAGCACGTGCGTTCGCTGGAGGCGAAAGGGCGCCTGGTGGTCGAGCCGAATCGGGCGCGTGGCGTTCGCCTGGTGCAAGAAGCCGATCCACTCGCGGCCGATACCCTGGAATTGCCGCTGGTCGGCCGCATCGCGGCAGGCGAGCCGATCTTTTCCGAAGCGCGCGTGGAACGCAGCCTGCGGGTGTCGCGCTGGCTGTTCCGCCTGCGTCCGGATTATCTGGTACGGGTCATCGGCGATTCGATGCGCGACGAAGGCATCCTGGATGGTGACCTCGTCGCCGTGCATGCCACGCCGGTCGCCCGGCACGGACAAGTGGTGGCGGCGCGCGTGGCGGGTGAGCGCTTCACCATCAAGCGGCTGTACTGGAAAGACGAAATTATTCGCCTGCTGCCGAACAGCCCCGGCTACCAGCCGATCGATCCCGATCCCACCGAAGACTTTGCCATCGAAGGATTGTTTGCGGGTCTCGTGAGGGGCGGCTGATGGGGGCGGTGGTAGCCCTGTCCCACTTGCTGGATGCCCGGCAAGTCTGGCGCGGTCGCGCCGAGCTGCCGCCCGCGGGCGCACAGCCGACCGGCTGGCCCCTGCTCGATGCCGCGTTGCCAACACGCGGCTGGCCGGAAGCCGCGCTGACCGAAATCCTGCTGCCGGCCGATGGCATCGGCGAACTGCAACTGGTCTTGCCGACCTTGGCGCGGCTGACGCAAGGCCAGCGCCCGGTCGTGCTGATTGCACCGCCCTATGCGCCCTGCGCGATGGGCTGGCGGCAGCAGGGCGTGAACCTGCAGCGCGTGGAGATCGTCGACGCGGACGAAAAGCAGCAACTGTGGGCTACCGAACAATGCCTGCGTTCCGGTAGTTGCGCCGCCGTGCTGGCATGGCCGCGACAGGCGGACGACCGTAGCCTGCGCCGCTTGCAAGTGGCGGCCGATACCGGGCGTGCGCTGGCTTTCGTATTTCGCGATGTCCGGCATCTGGCCAACGCATCGCCCGCTGCATTGCGGCTGGAACTCACAGCACAGCCGCAGCCATCGATCCGGGTACGGAAATGTCGCGGCGGGGTAGTGCCTGCGCAGCCCATTTCCTTGGAACAAAGGCATGCTGCGCGGCGTGCCTCGCCGGCCTTACCGCCTGAGCCTTCCTTCCCGCGATCGCAGGAATCCATGCTGTTGCTCGACCAGGCGGCCACCAGCGGAAATGACGTTGCAAGGGTTCGCCCAGACACTTCGATACGAATGACATCCTCTTCCATCCGAAGAGAGGCCAGGCGTGAGCGGGTGCTCGCAGGATGGCTGCTGAGTGCTGATAAATCGCCCGCTACCGCTGCATGGATAGGGAGCGAATCGCAAGCAGGCATGTGTCATGCCGAACGGCCGCTCACCCTGATCCATGTGCCATTCGCACGGCAGGGCGAGCGTGACGTATCGCCCATGGCGTTGGCCTTTCCTGAAAGCAAGGGAGAAGCCATGCCGATTTTTTCAACCGCCTCGGCTGGCTGATGGTTGCCGCCTATGTTGTGGGCATGCTTTGGGTTGCCGCATCTGGCGCTGGATGGCGTCCTGCGCACTCGTGCCGATAAAGGACCGCTGGTGCTCGTGGATGGCCCCGCGAATGCGCGGCATATCGTGGCGGCCAATGCGGCGGCACGCGAAGTGGGTCTGCATGCCGGCCAACGCCTGACCGCTGCGCAAGCATTGCTCGCGCACTTCGAGATGATCCCTTACGACCCCGCGGCAGTCGATCGCTGGCAACGTTTCTTGGCGGGCATGGCGTATCGCTACAGCTCGCAAGTGGCATTGTTGCCGCGTGCGATCGTGCTGGAAATCAGCCGCAGCCAGTGCCTGTTCGGCGAGTGGCCGGTCTTGGAAAGCCGCTTGCGCAGCGATCTTCTCGCGCTGGGCTTCCAGCATTGCCTTGCCGCCGCGCCGACACCGCATGCGGCCTACGTGCTGGCAGGCATGCGCGACGGGCAGGCGGTCTTGACGCAGGAAACCATGCGCCACGCGCTCGAGGCCGTGCCCTTGAGCAAGAGCCGGCTGCCGGAACATGCGATGGATGCCTTGCCACGCATGGGTATCCGCCGGCTGGGCCAGTTGCTGCGCATGCCGCGCGACAGCCTGCAGCGCCGCTTTGGCGCCGAGCTGCTGCAAGCCATGGATCGTTTGCTGGGCCGCGCGCCGGCCGAACTCGCGTTATACGTACCGCCCGATGCCGTGGACTGGCGCATCGAGCTATCGCATGAAGTGGAGAACATCGCGGCGCTGGTCTTTCCGCTGAAACGCATGATGGGTGATCTTGCGGCCTATCTCTCAGGACGGGATGGCGGCGTGCAACGTTTCGTTCTGCACCTGGAACATCGCGAAGGCAAGGCCACCGAAGTGCCGGTCGGCATGCTCTCGCCCGAACGCGATGCCGGCGTGCTGTTCGAGGCAGCGCGCGGTCGCCTGGAACAGATACGGCTGCCGGCGCCGGTCATGTCGTTGCGCCTGATCGCGGATGATCTGCCCGGCTTCACACCGGCCGGTCGCGACCTGTTCGACGAACGTCCCGCCAACGCGCTGCCCTTCGAGCAACTGCGCGAACGCCTGCGCGCACGCCTGGGCGATCATGCGGTGTATCGCTGGAGCACCACGATCGATCCGCGTCCGGAGCATTCGCAATGCCCCTCCATGCAGGGCAACGATTACATCGAACCGCATCCGCGTCCGACCTGGTTGCTGGAGCGGCCCATGCCACTGCATGGCGCGCTACGCATTCTCGCCGGTCCCGAACGGCTGGAAACCGGCTGGTGGGATGGCGATCCGATGCGTCGCGATTACTACCTGGTGGAAACCTCCAGCGGGCAACGCGCCTGGGCCTTTTGCGCGCCGGATGAATCCTCCGGCTGGATGTTGCACGGATGGTTCGCATGACCGATTACGTCGAGCTGCATTGCCTGTCGGATTTTTCCTTCCAACGCGGAGCGTCCAGTGCGCGCGAGCTGTTCGAGCGCGCCACCGATTGCGGCTACAGCGCCTTGGCCATTACCGACGAATGCTCGCTGGCCGGCATCGTGCGCGCCTGGGAAGCCTCCCGCGATACGAAAATGCCGCTGATCGTCGGCACCGAAATCCAGCTTGCCGACGGTCCCAAGCTGGTGTTGCTGGCGGAAAACAAACAGGGCTATACCTCATTGTGCCGCCTGATCACGCAGGGACGCAGGGCTTCGGAAAAAGGCAGCTATCGCTTGTCCATCGCCGATCTGGCCGATGGCGCTCCTGGCGCCCTGGTGCTGTGGATTCCCGGACGCGAACCGGACAGCCAACATGGCGCATGGGTGAAAAGTACGTTCGGCGATCGCGCCTGGCTGGCCGTGGAATTGCACTGCGACGGCGACGATGCAGCGCGTCTGGCCGGGCTTCAAGCCATGGGTGATCTACTGCAATTGCCATGCGTGGCGAGCGGCGATGTGCACATGCATATACGCCGGCGCCTTCCTCTGCAGCACACGATGACCGCCATTCGTCATCGCAAGACCATCGCCGAGGCCGGAAACTTGCTATTCCGCAACGGCGAACGGCATTTGCGCCGGCGTTCGGCGCTGGAAAAGATCTATCCGAAAGCCTTGCTGGACGAAAGCGTGCGCATCGCCAAACGTTGCACGTTCAGGCTAAAGGAAGACGTGCACTACCATTATCCCGCCGAACTGGTGCCGCACGGCCATACCGCCATGCAATGGCTACGCCACCTGGTTGCCGAAGGTGCCGCACGGCGTTGGCCGCATGGTGTGCCGGCTGATATTGGACCCAAGATCGAGCATGAGTTGCAGCTGATCGAAAAGAAGGAATACGAAGCGTTCTTTCTCACGGTCGAAGACATCGTGCGCCATGCCCGCAGCAAGAACATCCTTTGCCAGGGACGCGGCTCAGCCGCCAATTCCATCGTGTGCTTTGCCTTGGGCATCACGGATGCCGACCCGGCGAAGATCGATCTGCTGGTGGAGCGCTTCATTTCCGTGGAGCGCAATGAACCCCCCGACATCGACGTGGATTTCGAGCACGAGCGCCGCGAGGAAGTCATCCAGTATGTCTACGGCAAATACGGGCGCGAGCGTGCCGCGCTGGCGGCCACGGTCATTTCCTACCGTTCCAAAAGCGCCGTGCGCGACGTCGCCAAGGCCTTGGGTCTTCCCGCCGACCAGATCGACAAACTGAGCCGCATCTTTGCCTGGCGCAACGGTGGCGAAACCCTGCACGCACGCCTGCGCGAACAAGGTTTCGACCCCGATACGCACGTGATGCGCATGCTGATCGGCCTGACCGTGGCATTGCTCGATATGCCGCGTCATCTGAGCCAGCATGTCGGCGGTTTCGTGATTCACAACGCACCGCTGCACGAACTGGTGCCGGTGGAAAACGCGGCCATGCCCGATCGCACCATCATCCAGTGGGACAAGGATGATCTGGACACCATGGGGCTGCTCAAGGTCGATTGCCTTGCGCTGGGCATGCTGACGTGCCTGCGCAAATGCTTCGATCTGGTACAGAACCATCGCGGCAAGCGATTGAGCATCGCCACGATCAAGCCTGACGATAAAGCTACCTACGAGATGATCCAGCGTGCCGAAACCATCGGCGTCTTCCAGATTGAAAGCCGCGCGCAGATGGCCATGCTGCCGCGCCTGAAACCCGCCAACTATTACGATCTGGTGATCCAGATCGCCATCGTGCGGCCCGGGCCGATCCAGGGCGATATGGTGCATCCTTATTTACGACGTCGGAATGGAGAAGAGAACGTCCATTACCCATCGGATGAACTCGAGCCCGTACTGAAACGCACGAAGGGCGTGCCGCTGTTCCAGGAACAAGTGATGAAGCTGGCGATGGTGGCGGCCGGCTATAGCGCGGGCGAGGCGGATGAACTTCGGCGTGCCATGGCGGCATGGAAGCGCCATGGCGGCATGGAGAAACATCGCGAACGGCTCATCGCCGGCATGACCAAAGACGGCAAATATGCGCTGGAATTCGCCGAGCAGATTTTCAACCAGATAAAAGGCTTCGGCAGCTACGGTTTTCCGGAAAGCCATGCCGCCAGCTTTGCCAATCTTGTCTATGTCAGCAGCTGGCTGAAATGCCACGAGCCGGCCATCTTCGCATGCGGTTTGCTCAACGCCCAGCCGATGGGTTTCTACGGTCCGAGCCAGATCGTGCAGGATGTACAGCGGCGAGGTGTCCGCGTGCGGCCGATGGATGTGCGCTATAGCGATTGGGATTGCACGCTGGAACAGGATGAGCGCAGCAAAGACGGACTGGCGTTGCGCCTGGGACTGCGCCAGTTGCGCGGTTGCCGGGAAGATGTGGCAGGGCGGATTTCAGCAGCGCGTCAAGCGGGAGCCTTCCAGGATATCGCCGACCTCTGCACGCGCGCGGAACTGGATACCCGGCATCAAGATCTGCTGGCCGATGCTGGCACCTTGCGCGGCCTGGCCGGGCATCGCCATCGTGCGCTATGGCTCGCTTCCGGCGTGGAGACGCAATTGCCGTTGTTCGATCGCGCCAGTCCGCGCGAGCAAAATGTCGTGCTGCCGCCGCCCACGGCGGTCGAGAACATGACAGCCGACTACGCGCACAGCGGATTGAGCCTGGGCTTGCATCCGTTGAAATTGTTGCGCGGCCGGGTGCGTGCGGATGGCTACGTGGATTCGCGCACCCTGCAGAAACTGCCGCATGCTTCCCGGGTACGTACCGTGGGCCTGGTTACCCAGCGCCAGCAGCCGCAAACAGCCAGCGGTGTCACCTTCATCACGCTCGAAGACGAGTTCGGCTGCGTGAACGTGGTGGTGTGGAAACACATCGCACAAGCCCATCATCGGCCCTATCTCGAAGCACGGCTGCTGGCCGTTGAGGGGCGGTGGGAAGCCGTCGATGGCGTCAGTCATCTCATTGCACGACGACTGCGCGATCTCAGCGGCATGGCCGCCGATCTGGACGTGCGTTCTCGGGATTTCCATTGAGCCATCCAAGGCCCCTGGCGGACGAATCTCATGCAAACGCTACTATTCGAACAAAGCGTGCAACGGATTGCCGACGACACCACCGGACCGATCATTTATCAAACCGGCGTGATATCGCCTGCGCTGGCGACCAGCTGGTTCGATGCCTTGCGCGAACACGTCGACTGGCATGCCGGCGCGCGCATGATGTACGAGCGCATGGTGGATGTGCCGCGCCTGCATCGCCATTACGCGCTCGACGACCCGTCCCTGCCCAAGGCGTTGCGTGCGGCATGCGCAGTGGTCAAAAAGCAGGTGGGTGCACCTTTCAACAGCATCGGCCTGAATTGCTATCGCGACCAGCACGACAGCGTCGCACCGCATAACGACAAACTGCACGAGCTGGTTCCGCATCAGCCCATCGCGCTGCTATCGCTGGGCGCCACCCGAACCATGGTCATCCGCCGCAAACTCCCGCCACATTTGAAAACCGAACTCGAACTTGAGGCGGGCAGCCTGTTGTTGATGGGCTGGAATGCGCAATTGCACTACGACCATGGCATTCCCAAGTTGCGGCGGCCGGTCGGGCCGAGGATCAGCGTGGCGTTCCGGGTGAGGCCGGGCAGGGGCGTTGCATGAAGCGATTACGGAGTAGCGCTTTTTTCTCTCCCCCCGCGGGGAGACAGTTGGAGTGAGGGGCAATCGAAGCGAATTCCCTCCCATGCCAGGCCGGCTGCTGCCATGCGTACAACTACAGCGGAGGTTCAATGACAGCCCGCGCACCAGCCTGTTCCAGCTCCCGGCGGTCGCTAAAAACCCCGCCACACGTCGATATCCTTCACGCCATTGGCCAGCGCATATTCCGATATCGAAACGGCGATCGACGACCATGACCTGCCACTTGTGCCGCCGCGCCGAAGTCGGCCAGTGCGACAGCGGCGCTCATTGCAGCCTTTCCGCCATGCAGAAACGGCGGACCAGGTCGTGGAAGTTTGTAATGTCGGCAATTTCAGCGCCTTTTCGCGCATAATCGACCCGACGAAACGTTCTGGGGATAAGGTATTGCATGAGCGCCGGCGCGACAGAAAACATCGATCGTTTTGAGGTGCGCTGGGTGTTCGGCAGCATCGGCGATGCACTAAGGCAGCGGATTGTCGCGTTCTGGTTGAAGGAAGGCGCGCTGCCACATGCGGATGAAGCGTGGCGTCGCGCGTTTGAAGTCGCTTGCGTGCTGGTGGAGGGCGAGCGCGAGGATATCGCCGGTGTTTGCACTGTGGCGATACGCATGGACGAACATGGCCGCTCTTACGGTTTCGTGCGCATTTTCATCCGCGCGGATAGCCGTTTCGTGGGTCTGAACGTCCGTCTGATGGAACGCATGCTGGAGGGCTTCATCGCACTCGCGCGCGAACCCGGCGCGCCGCAGCGACTGATTGCCACCATCGAGAATCGAAAGATCGAGCGCCGCGCCGCGCAACGCATTCTCGCAAGACTGGGTTTTGTGAACGTCGGCACCGCGCCGAATGGCGAAAGGGTGATCGAGCGCAAGCTGACGGCGTAAGCGCCAACTCGCTTCTTCTGCTTATGTCGGGTACGTCGACACATCCTTGTGTCGATGTTCCGCCGGTGGTTACTTAGAACTGCTTGGTGAAGCCCGCGCTCAAAGCGTTGTCGCTCAGGTGATTGGCGAACTGGCCCTGGTAATCCAGGTACAGGCTCCACGACGTACCGGACTTCGCGGTGATGCGCGCACCCACGGTGGCCATGCCGCGGCCGAGGTTGTCGGCGGGCATTGCGAACACGGTGCCGTCCTGCGACGTTTCCTGCACCACTGGCGTATTGCCGCTGCGCGTGTCGTAGCGATAGCCAACGTCGAACTGCGGTATGTAACTGATACCTTGTGCGACGAACGCATGCGTGAACGAGACCTGCGCATACGGTTGCAACGTGTTGTACGTGGCGTGTGCGCCATCCACGGCGAACGCGGTAGCGAGCGGGCTGGTGCTCGGCACTGTTTCGCCGAAGGCATCCAGACTCTGATGCTGGTAGAGCGCACCCGCGGCCGGCGTGATCTGCCACTGCGCCGCGGTCAGGGGCCACGCGGCTTGCAGCGCAGCCGAAGTCGTGCTGCCATCAGGATCGGCAATGGCATGGCCGATGCCGGTCGCGCGATACACTCGATAGCTACTGTGCGCTTCATCGATCATGCCGGAGAACACTACGGAGCCTGCGTCGGCAAACGCATACAAGCCGCCATGCACGTTGTCGATGCTGCCGTTGCCGCCATCGTGATCGCTGCCGTTAATGCGGTCGTAGCCCGCTTCCACACCGACGTGCGCAACATCGGCCACAGCGTGATCCCAGCCGCCCTGCAGTCCGAACGTCGTGCTGTTCAGGCCGTTACTGCCCGAGAGCGAATCGGCGCCGCCGCTGTATTGCATCCACAGGCCGCTGTTGCACGACGAGTTGACGGTGTTGGTGTGCATCGCATCGGTTGAGCCGCATGCCGTATTGGTAGGACGCAGCGTTGCACCGAGCACCGTGACCTGCGATTGCTGTCCGACCAGCTCGGCGGCACGCATCAAGTTTGCGTACAGGTCACCGTCGTGCGGTTGGATAACGGCAGGTGGCGGCGTCGGCGTTCCTGCTGCCGACAATGTCAGGGCAACCGCCGTTGCACCATACGACACCTTCGAATCAAGCGTGGTGGGTACCGAGCCTGTCGAGTTTGTCGTCGCGAATGTTCCGCTTACCGCATTGGCCTGCAACAGCGTGTATGACGTGCTGGTATAGGTGCCGGGTGCGTAAACCAGGTTCAACGTACCTGCGAGCATGGCGTTGCCATTCACTGCCAGCTCGGACGCCTGCGTCGGTGTCACATCGACCTGCAGCGTTGCATCGGCGTTCTGCGTGTAGTTGCCGTTGATCGTCAACACGCCAACCGAGCCGCCCGGCCATACCGTGCCATCACTCGTGACATTGCCATCGATCGTACCGTGGCCGCGCAGTGTGCCGCCTGCGTCCACCGTCACGTTGCTGGCGATGGATGCGCCGGTATGCGCGCTATCGCCCACTTCCAACGTACCGGCTTGCACAGTCGTGCCGCCGGTGTAGGTATTTGCGCCGTCGAGAATCAACGCACCGCTGCCGACCTGCGCGAGGCTGCCGGTGCCGCTGATCACGGCGCTGTAGGTAACGGTATCTGTGCGGTCGAATGCCATCGCACCATTGTTCGTCACGTTGCCGCTCACCATGCCGGAGGTTCCATTGTTGGCTACCTGCAATACGCCGCCGTTGACGACAGTGGCGCCGCTGTAGGTGTTGTCGCCGGTCAAGGTGATTGTGCCAGTGCCATCCTTGGTCAACGAACCGCTACCGCTGATCACCCCGTCGTAGACGCCATTGGTGGACTGGTCGAACGTGAGGTTGGCGCTGCCACCACTTACCGGTGCGAGCGTCACGTTGCCGACGATGCTGGTAGTGTTACCCACCAATGTGCCGTTGGCGATCGTCCACGATTGGCTTGCGTTGCCGGTGCCGCTCAACGTCCACGTACTGGTGCCAACCTTGATGCCATTCGCGAAGCCCTGCAACGTGTTCATGTTGAAGCTTGCGTTAGTCGCACCAGCGAGTTCGAGTGTGTCACCACCATGGGTGTTACCGCTGGTGCTGACGATATTGCCGATGAACGTGTAACCGGCCTCGACCACCAATGTGTTGCCGCCACCGCTGAAGTCCACGGCATCTGCTTGCACGTTGCTCGCGCTCAAGCCACCGGCGATGGTGCCCAAGTTGATGACGGTGGCGCCGCCTGTTGCAACGACGCCCGCGCCACCCGCGCCACCGACGCCATCGCTGCCCGCCGCGCCGCCATAGTTGCTGGTGTTGCCTTGCGTGCCCGCGATGCCGCCGTTACCACCGGTGATCTTGCCGGTATTGGTGAGCATAAAGCCCGAACCACTGATGCCTGCACCACCGTTACCGCCATTACCGCCGTTGCCAGCCACACCACTGGCATTGGAGCTCAAGCCCCCCACGCCACCTGCGCCGCCATAGCCGCCGTTGATCGTGCCGGCATTGGTAAGGGTGAAGGCGGTGCCGCTGACACTCGCGCCGCCTACGCCGCCGTTGCCACCGTTGCCCGAAACAACAGTTGTGCCGGGGATGTTGCTACCTGCACTGATGCCACCGAAATAGCCCGCGCCACCGATGGCGCCGTTACCGCCCTCTATGTAACCCGCGCTGGTATTGGTGAGCATGAAGCCATTACCCGTGACGCCCGCACCACCAGCACCACCCAGCCCGCCGTTACCGCCGGCGCCACCCGCGCCACCGGTACCGTTCTGCGAAACGCCGCCGAAACCGCCGCGACCGCCGTTGCCGCCGAGGCCACCGTAGCCGCCGGCAATTGCACCGTTGTTAGTCAGGGTGAAGTTGGACCCCGTAACGCCAGCACCGCCTGCGCCGCCCACACCACCGTTGCCGCCTGCGCCGCCGCTGCCGGCCGAACCACCCGCCGGTGTCGGACCGCCATGGTATGCACCCACGGCACCGCCCGCACCACCGTATTGACCTCTGCCACCGTTGCCGCCGATCCCCCCTATGATCAGCGCATCATTGATAAGCGTGCTCAGGCCCGTAGCGCTAACACCCGCACCGCCCGCGCCGCCAGCACCGCCATTGCCACTGGTGCCGGCATTGGCACCCGTCAAGCCCGCCTTGTCGCCAGTACTGGCGTATTTGCCAGCACCGCCAGCGCCACCCTGACCACCTTGAGCACCGGCGCCGCCTTGACCGCCGTAAATGCCACCGGAGTTGTTGAGCGTAAATGCCGAGCCGCTGACACCCGCACCGCCGTTGCCGCCATTTCCTCCGGCGCCACCATTGGCTCCAGCGCTTGCATATTTACCGTTTAGGAAGCCACCAGACCCGCCAGGGCCGCCGGCACCTCCGGTTCCTCCCTGTCCACCCGTGCCACCGATGACCGCGTTCTGATTATTCAGCGTAAAGCCCGAGCCGCTGACGGTATTGCCGCCTGCGCTACCCGCGCTACCCGAAGTGCCGGCAGTCGAGCCGACGCCGCCCGAGGTTCCTGCGTAGCCGGCACTGCCGATAATCTCGACGTTCGTTTGAGCGGTACCTACCCCCAAGGTCGTGCCCGATGACATGACGAAACCACCGGCAAACGCCGTGCCGGTCAAATCCAATTCGCCGTCCTGCACTTGCCACGCTTCATTGAGGTTCGACGAACCGCTGAGCGTCCATGTGCTGCCGCCGGTTTTTTCGTAAGTGGCAAAGCCCTGGTATTGCGCGGCGCTTCCCAATTCGCCGAATGAGGCGCTCAAGCTGGCGCCGGTATTGCCACCCAGGTCGAGCGTGTCGCCACCATTGGTAGTGCCACTGCTGCTGACCACGTTGCCGGCGATGTTCGAGCCGGCCTCCAGCACCAGCTGGTTGCCACCGCCGCTGAGGTCGATGGCGTCGGCCTGCGTGTTGTTGCCGCTCGTACCACCGCCGACCATACCGTTGTTGGTGATCGTGGAGCCGCCAGTCGACACGATGCCGACGCCGCCAACCGCACCTGCGCCGCCGCTAATGGTGCCGCTGTTGGTCAGGATGAAATTCGAGCCACTGACCCCTGCGCCACCGCTCACACCGTCGCCGCCTGCAACGTTGCCCGCGTTGATCAGCGTGAAATTCACGCCAGTAACGCCCGTGCCACCGTTCCCGCTCGTGCCGCTCGCGCCAGCTGAACCAGACTGGGAGCCACCGTAGCCGCCCGCGCCACCCGCGCCAGCAGAGCCACCATTACCTCCAAAAATGCCGCCATGGTTGTTGACGACAAAACCGTTGCCGTCGATACCCGCGCCACCGTCACCCCCGTTTCCGCCCGCGCCGCCAGTACCAGAAACGCCGCCGGAACCGTTGAAATTGCCACCGCCGCCAAAACTGCCCACACCACCATTGCCGCCCGCGCCACCTATTACGATGGCGCCGTAGGCGTTGTTGATAGTCAGTCCGCTGTTGGCGGAGACGCCGGCCCCGCCTGCGCCACCGCTGCCACCCGCACCGCCAACGCCACCAGCGCCACCGCTGGGATTTCCCGGCCCTGAAGCATCGCCGCCAAAACCGCCACTGCCGCCCGTGCCACCGGCGCCACCGTTGGCGCCAGCCACTGCTGCATAGTTGTTCAGGGTAGCCGCTGCATTGGATGCATAGCTGGCCACACCCGCACCACCGGCGCCGCCTGCGCCGCCCTGACCACCCGCACCGCCGGTAGCGCCGCTGGAGTCATAGGAGTGACCGCCCGCCGCGCCGTTGCCGCCCGTGCCGCCGTCTTGTCCCATGCCACCGACAATCTGGCCGTTATTGGTGACGGTGAATCCTGTGCCAGCGACGCCCGCACCGCCGCTGCCACCTGCGCCTCCGACACCGGCCACACCCGCACTGCCGCCCGACACCGAGTTGCCAGATGAGTTGCTATAGCCGCCCGCGCCGGCAGCGCCACCGGTGCCGCCCATGCCACCAGCACCACCTTGGACAACATTATTGTTGGTCAACGTGGATGAGCTCGCGTCGATACCTGCGGCGCCATTACCGCCCGCACCACCGGCCCCACCGTTGCCACCCGTACCACCACCCATGACGCCAGACGCATTCTGGTTGGCCGAACCACCGTAGCCACCGGCCCCGCCACTACCACCGTTGCCGCCATTTCCACCGACAACCTCACTGTTGTTGATGAGCGTCAGCTGGGACCCGGTAATACCGGCACCGCCCGCGCCGCCGGCGCCGCCAATGCCGCCCGTGCTTCCGGCCGTGGTCGTGTTGTTCGCATACCCTCCGGCTACGCCGGCACCGCCCGCGCCGCCGGCCCCACCGACACCACCGGCTGTCAGGCCAGCATTGGTCAGTGTAAATAGAACGCCAGCGACACCGCTGCCACCTGTTCCACCAGTGCCGCCGTTGCCGCCTGCACCATTGGCGCCCACACTGTATTGGCCGGCACCAAACTGGCCGCCATTACCGGCGTTGCCACCGTCTCCACCGATGCCGCCATTGATCGAGTCGGCGTTGGTTACCGTAAACCCGGAGCCGGAGATACCGCTACCGCCCGCGCCGCCGTTGCCACCTGTGCCACCCGCAGCCCCGTCGCTGCCCTCACTGTACTGGCCGCCACCCGCGTTGCCGCCCCTGCCACCGTTGCCACCCACACCACCGGCGCCACCCTTGATGGCGCTGTAATTTACAACCGTGAAATTGCCGCCCGTCACGCCATCACCGCCGTCACCGCCGACCCCGCCGTCACCGGCATTGCCGCTGTTGGAGGTGGGGCCATAGGTGGGATAGCCACCGCCTCCATTGCCGCCGCTGCCGCCGATACCGCCCGCACCGCCGACCCCGCCGGAGATGGTGCCTGCTTGGTTGTTGTTAAGGGTGAAGCCGGTGCCGCTGACGCCAGCGCCAGCGGCGCCGCCAGCGCCACCCATGGCGGCGTTTCCACCGGATGCGGCGCCGATATAGTTACTCTGTCCGTTACCGCCATTGCCACCATGGCCGCCCACACCGCCTGCACCACCCAGAACGGAGCCATAGTTAGTGATCGTGGAGCCGGTCCCCGCCGAAATGGCCGACTGGCCGAAACTCCCGACCCCGCCTGCCGTACCGGCGCCACCGTAGGGACTCCTCACGTATCCGGCCGAACCGTTCGTACCGGCGTTGCCAGAAGTACCGCCGCTACCATTCACGCTGATAGCGTTGCTGCCGTTCCCGATGACAAGCGCCGTTCCCGCTGCCATGAGCACGCCGCCACTGAGGACGGTGCTGTTACCTTGCAGGCTTAATCCGCCCGCCTGGATTAAAAACCCCTCGCTGATATTCACGGCACCGTCGAGTGTCCAGGTACCCGAGCCTGTTTTCTCGTAATTATTGAAGCCCTGGTATTGCGCGCCGCTGCCGTATTCGCCGATCGAGCCGGTGATCGTGCCGTTGCCGCTGCCGTCGAGGTCGAGCGTGTCGCCACCGTTGGTGACGCCACTGCTGCTGACGACATTGCCGATGATGCTTGAGGTGGGTTCCAGAACAAGCAGGTTGCCGCCACCGCTCAGGTCGATTGCGTCGGCCTGCGGGCCATTGCCGCCAGCAACGCCGCCGGCGATGGTGCCGCTGTTCACGATGGTGGCATGGCCGGTAGCCATCACGCCCGCGCCACCGCTGGCGCCGCTGCCGCCGGTGATGGTTCCGGCGTTGGTAAGGGTGAAACTGGATCCCACTACGCCCGCGCCACCGCGGCCAGCGCTGCCGCCGCTGCTGTTGCCGTAGCCATTTCCGCCATTACCGGCCGTGCCACCGGTGACGGACGCAGTCACGCTTAAATTCAGCGATGCGCCGGGAGTCGCGTAGACACCCGCGCCACCACCACCGCCGCCGCCACCGCCGCCGCCGCTCCAGCCGATATTGCCATTGGCGCCAGCTCCGCCGTTGCCGCCGGTGACGCTAACGCCACCCAACGTAGTGCTTCCCGTTGCCACGAGTCCAACGCCACCACCACCGCCGCCGCCGCCCCCGCCGTTGTAGCTTCCGCCGCCGCCACCACCACCACCGCCCATACCCTGGGTCGCCGGGGAACCGCCGGCACCGCCGCTGCCGCCGCGTTCCGGGCTTCCGCCAGCGCCGCCACTGCCATGGGCGCCCTGCCCATTGGCGCCACTAGCGTAATATCCCCCGCCGCTGCCACCGGAGTTGGCGTAGGCACCGGAGACCACCGCGCCCGTGCCGCCCGTGCCGCCTCGCGCGTATCCAGGAGTCCCGCCGGTGGCGCCGCTGGCACCGCAGATGGAGCTGCCGCTCGGCGTGCAGGTCTGTGCCATCGCGGGCGTCACGATCGCCGCAGCCAGGGCGACACTCACCGCGATCGCCAGCAATCGCGATTTCAGTTCCGGCTTCGATGCCGCCTCTGCGCCACCCGCTACGCCACCCTTGGCGTTCACCAGTTCCGAAGCGACCTGCATGACGCCGAGTGTGCGGTTGAAAACGATGCGATAAATGCGATTCACGCTGTGTCCCCTGTTACTTGTTATTCGTTTGATTTATGTGTTGTGGTTAGACGCTTGCTTGTGCGTCCCAGAGCAGCAGGCAAGCGGCCTTCGATCTGGAAAAGGATTGGCTGCACGCGCGTGCAGCGCTCAAACCACCCGCACCTGGCGCGGGTTCAGCGTGGGATCGAGCCAGAAGGCGTCGTTTTCGAAACGACGGAACACATCCGGCGGCAGCAGGCTGGTGCGCTCGCGCACCGCGACTTTCTTGCGCACGGTATGCAATCCCGGCGTGCCGGCGCGCAGGTCGAATTCATCGGCCTGATAGCTGATGTTCTCGAAGTCGTGTTGGAAGGCCGGCTCGCCAATGAAATCGTAGACAGCGGCAATTGCGCGCTTCGGATCGCTTGTCAGCGTCTCGTAGCGCAGCAGCATCAGGTTGGAAGTTTCATCGCCGTAGAACGCTTCTTTCAGTGCGTTGTACGCATAGCCCACCATGCCTTCGCCGTTGGCCAGGCCTTCGGCGCGCGAATACACCGTGCCGCCGGGCACGTAATTAAAAATGGAGGATGGCTGGAAGGCGTTCTTGCGGACCAGTTGCTCGATGCTGTCGATGATCCACGACACGTGTCGCACACAGGCAATGATCTTGCCTTGCGGGAACAGCTCTTTCAGGTGGCGCATCTTGGTGCACCAGGCGCGATTGGTGTCGAACACCACTTGGGCGTTGTATTCGGGGCCGTAGTAGTTGTCGAACAGGCCCTTGAGCATCCGGCGGCGCTGCTCGTCGGAGATAAAGACCGAATATTCGTTGCGGCCGCTGAGCTCGCCCAGCAGATTGTTGAAAGCGCCGCCGATCGGGCCGCTCATCCCCGCGTGGAATCGCGGGTTCTGGCTCAAGATCGCTGACAGCAACGTGGACCCGGACCTGGGAAGGCCCGAGATGAAGTGAAATTGGCGGTCCATCTAGCCCCCTGTAGGCTCTAGCCCATATGCAGGCACGACCGGCTCTCGCCCTGTCGCGTCGTTGGTTCAAGTGATGCTTGTTATACCGCCACGAATGCTAGGCGCCAGGGCCTGAGAAGAACATGTCTGTGCGTTGCATGTCCGCAACGCACGTGCAGGGCAGTGCGGTCGGCTCGTGGATCAGCGCAATTCGGTAAGGCTGCTGTTCCAGCGGCGAGTCATCAGGTCGACGCAGGGGTGCCGGGTGCCGCGAATGCTGGCGGTGCGGTAGGCGCCCGGTGCGATGCCGAACGCCTGCTTGAAGAGCCGGCTTGCATGGCTTTCATCCGAAAACCCGGTCATGGGCGCCAGTTCGGCCAGCGAGAGCTGATCGAACATGCGGTTGTCCAGCCGATCGCGCAACTGTTGCAGTCGGCAAAGCTGGATGAAGCGATTGACGCCGCCGGACGATTCGAAAAGGCGATAAAGGCCTGCCCGGGAAATACCTGTGGCCTGGACGATGTCCTGGATGGAAAAGTCGGGTACGCCGATGTTCGCCTCGATCAGCCGCCGCACGGTTTCGTAGCGCACGTGTTCGAGCCGATGGAATTCCGAACGCGCGCCCGAACCGAACGGATTGACGGCTATCGACAGAAGATCGATCAGCGTGCGCGTAATCGCCGCGTGCGCGCCGAACGGCACGTGCTGTACCTGCTCGACCAGCGCGCGCAACATGGTGCCGAGCAAACTGCCCTCGCGCGCGCCAATGCGATAACCATGCAGGCTCTGCACATCGCCGACCGCCGCGCGAACGATATCCCGCGCCAGGCTCACGGTAATGAGTACGACGCTGTCGGCGCCGTTTTCCGTCGGCTCGGTCGTGTCCAGCAGCAGACATTCACCCGGCCCGATCGGTATGGGTTTGCCATCGGGGCCTGCGATGAGTTTGCCGCTGACCACGTGGCTGAGGACGAAATGGTCGAAGCCGTCGGACTCCACGCGCTTGCGGCGACGATGACAAATGCCGCCGTATTCGCGCGCGAACAAGATCGTCCGATCCAGGCGCCAGCTGCGCACGCGAGCGAAGAACGGAGCGCCCGTGCGCTCGACATCCGCGCCACGCGCATACAGATCGCAATAGCGCGCAAACGCGACGTCCGGATCGTAGGCCGCGCTGTCGAACGCAAAAATTTCGCTCACGAGGTGGTCTCTATCGCCGCGCGATACCAGCCGGTGCGTGCCAGGAGGGCGGCCGTCATCCCGACGATCGCCGCGCACACGCATACACTACGCAAGGCGGACGATAAACCGTGTCCGCCCATGCCCAATCCGTCGCTGACTACGCCCGTCATGAAGGGGCCGAGCGCAACGCCGGTCATGGTGGTGAAGGCCAGAAAGATGCGTAACCCCGCATCGTGCAAGGGGGCGCGCAACATCGACGGCAGCCCCGCCAACGTAGCCAGCGCCGCAATGCCGCCCATCATCGACGTCAATGCCAGCAAACCGCAGGCCATGGCGGCCGAGCTCGCACGAGGCGTCAGGTCCAGCAGCGGGACGACAAGCAGCATGGCGCACATCACGATCACCATGGGCGACAGCGTTTTTTTGCGTTTGTCGACCAAGGTGCCGGCGATGAAATACCCAAGCGGCGATACCACGAGCAATGACGTGCCGAACATCAACGCCGCCACCGCTGGCGCCAGTCCTTGCTCGCGATGCAACACCGATGGCGCCCATGCGCCGACTGCCTGCACCACCAGCACGCTGGCGCCGGCACCACACAGGTAGGCACACATCACGCCGGGCCGTTCACGAAATGCCGCCAGCATCTGCCTGAAAACTTCCCTGGGCGATGGCAGCGGTGTATGGGGCAGTTCCGCGCGACGCAACAACATGACGATCAAAAACAAATTGGGCGCGGCCATCACCAGAAACAGCAGGCGCCAATGCGCAAAACCCGAGCCGGGCATCCACCGCGCAAACAGCGCCAGCGTCAATCCGCCTAACAACAGGGAAAGACTGCGCCCCACGGCCGCCCCAGCCGTGAATATCGCGATGGAGCGTGCGCGCCAGGCTGTCGCCGCGTATTCCACGATCAGGCTCAATGCAAGCGGAACGTAAGCAGCTTGCCCCAGTCCCACTAACGCGCGCGCCACCACCAGCACCATGAACGCATGCCCGAACGCGAACATCACCATGCCTGCGGCCCAGGTCGCGATACATCCTGCGAGCAAGCGAAAGCGATGGCGCGAACGCGCCAGTGGCCAACTCGCCAGCATGCCGGCGACGTATAGCAGTACGAACGCAGGCCCATCGAGCAAGCCCAGCTGCGTATCCGACAGGCCCAGGTCGGCCTTCAACAAAGGTGCCGCAACGGCCGGCAAATTACGATCGACAAACGCCATGCAGTGCCCCAAAGCAAGCATGCTTAAGAGCGGCAGCGTCATTTTTTGCGAATTCGAACGGGATCCAGAGGACAACATATTTCCCATGGCATGGTGATCGGATGAACGGACTGCGCAGGTCCCTTCTCGCGAGTCGGCACCTAGCCATGCTCCCGAGCAATCTTAGTGCCAAATGAAACCAGGCCGCGCTTGGCGTGGTTCGGGGCGCCCCGTTCAAAAGTCGCCAGCGGGCAGACCATCCGGGTCACCTTATGACGGTGAAGGACGCTTTGAAAAAGCAATGCGCGGCTCGCCCGGTTGCAGCGCTTTTGGGCGTTAGCGGGATGCGGCCTGGATCAGCGGTACGAAACGTTGCGCGATCCAAGCCGGACCATGCGCTTTATCCTGACCCTTGGCGCAGCTACTTTTTTCGCAGCGATCTGATCCGCGAGCCTGATTCATCCGGCCCCGGCACGCCGGGCTTTGCCAGCGCGTGCCGGATGCGGGAGGTGATGCCCAGTTCGGAATCGATCAGTTTGCCGTCGAGTTCGAACCGGCAGGCGTCACTTTGTTGCGCGCGCCTTCAGGGCTGTCACGGCGGGCAATTCCTTGCCTTCGAGGAATTCCAGGAAGGCGCCACCGCCGGTGGAGATATAGGAAATCTTGTCGGCGATGCCGTATTTGTCGACGGCGGCAAGCGTGTCGCCGCCACCGGCAATGGAGAATGCCTTGGAATCGGCGATCGCATGGGCCAGCACCTCCGTGCCCTTGCCGAAGGCGTCGAACTCGAACACTCCCACCGGGCCGTTCCATACCACCGTGCCGGCCTTGGCGATCAGTTCGGCATAGCGCCTGGCGGTCTCCGGACCGATGTCCAGGATCATCTCGCCGTCCTTCACCTGGTCCACCGGCTTGACGGAAGCGGGCGCGTGCGCGGAAAACTCCGGTGCCACCACCACGTCCACCGGCATCGGCACTTGGGCGCCGCGGCGCCTGGCGTCGGCAAGCACTTTCTTGGCGGCGGGGAGCAGATCGGGCTCGTACAACGAGTTGCCGACCGGATAACCCATGGCAGCGATGAAGGTGTTGGCAATCCCGCCGCCCACGATCAGCTGGTCGACCTTGCCGATCAGGTTTTCGAGCAAGGTGAGCTTGGTGGACACTTTCGAGCCGGCGACGATGGCGAGCAGCGGATGCGCGGGATGCTCCAGCGCCTTGCCGAGCGCATCGAGTTCACCGCACAGCAGCGGACCGGCGGCGGCAATCGGCGCGAACTTGATCACGCCGTGCGTGGAGGCTTGCGCGCGATGCGCGGTACCGAAGGCGTCCATGACGAAGATGTCGCACAACGCCGCATATTTTCCGGCCAGTGTTTCGTCGTCCTTGCCTTCGCCGAGATTCATGCGGCAATTCTCGAGCACGACCACCTCACCATCCGCTACTTCGACGCCACCGAGATAATCGGCGACCAGGCGCACCGGCTTGCCGAGTTGCTCGCCCAGCCATGTCGCCACTGGCGCGAGCGACGATTCGGCATCGAACTGGCCTTCCTTCGGCCGGCCCAGGTGCGAGATCACCATCACCTTGGCGCCGGCATCGCGCGCGGCCTTGATGGTGGGCAGCGAGGCATCCAGGCGCTGGGTGGAGGTAATGTGTCCGTTTTCGATCGGCACGTTCAAGTCTTCACGGATCAGCACGCGCTTGCCGCGCAGGTCGAGGTCGCTCATGCGGGTGACGGTCACGGGAAAACTCCTGGCAACGAGGAAATCGGCCATGCGGCCGGAACCGAGTATTTTCCCGCCCGCATCGCAGCGATGCAAACGCGCGGGTTTACACTCCCTGGCTTTCCGGTCCGGGAAGCGATGCATGTCCTCCGATCTCATCCTTTATAGCTATTGGCGCTCCAGCGCGGCCTTCCGCGTGCGCATTGCCCTGAATTTAAAGGGATTGCGTTACGAAACGCGGGCAGTCCACCTGGTGCGCGATGGCGGCGAGCAGCATGCTTTGCCTTACGCGGCGCTCAATCCGCAAGAATTGGTGCCCACCTTGCTGGATGGCGAGCGGGTGATCACCCAGTCGATGGCGATGCTGGAATACCTGGATGAAACGCGCCCGCAGCCTCCCTTGCTGCCGGCGGACGCGGCCGGCCGGGCGCGCGTGCGTGCCTTGTCGCAGGCCGTCGCATGCGATATCCACCCGATCGGCAACCTGCGCGTGCTGCAACGGCTGGGCGCGCAGTTCGACGCGGACGACGAGCAGAAGGCGCTGTGGATGCGGCATTGGGTGGCAAGCGGCTTTCACGCCTTGGAGACGATGCTTGCGGGAAGTGCGCAAACCGGTCGCTATTGCCATGGCGACGTGCCCGGCATGGCGGATGCGTGCCTGGTGCCGCAGGTCTACAACGCGCGGCGCTGGAACGTGCCGCTGGAGGATTATCCGACCCTTTTGCGGATCGACGCGGCATGCGCCGAACTGGATGCATTCCGCGAAGCGCTGCCGGAGCGGCAGCCGGACGCGCCATCGAACAGGTAATATTACGGCCGCTTTTCGAAGGAGGGCATCGCCTGTTCGCCACTTCGGCCCTTGCCGCCGTGGATTACCTTCTTCCAAAGGAAGACGGTAATCCACGCATCGTCGCGGCGTTCTAGAAGCCCAGGCCGTAGGGATCGTTGCCCGCCAATTCTGCAGTCTCCGAATTGCCGCCTTCCGACAGCCGGATCTTCAGTGCGAGCCCGTCGCGTGAATCGGCCTTGGCCAAGGCTTCTTCCAGTTCAATGCGGCCGTTCTTATAGAGCCTGTAGAGCGATTGGTCGAAGGTCTGCATGCCTTCCTGCAGGCTGCGGTCCATCGCTTCCTTCACTTCGTGGATCTGGCCGCGGCGGATCATGTCGCGGATGAAGGGCGTATTGAGCAACACCTCCGTCGCCGGCAGGCGGCGCCCGTCCTTGCCGCTGACCAGGCGCTGGCTGATCACCGCGCGCAGGTTCAGGGCAAGGTTCATCAGCACGTTCTTGTGCGCCGATTCGGGGAAGAAATTGAGAATGCGTTCCAGCGTCTGGTCGGCGTTGTTGGAATGCAGCGTCGCCAGGCACAGGTGACCGGTTTCGGAAAACGCAATCGCCGCTTCCATGGTGTCGGTATCGCGGATCTCGCCGATCATGATCACGTCCGGCGCTTCGCGCATCGCATTGCGCAGGGCCTCGTGATAGGTATGCGTATCCAGCCCGACTTCGCGCTGGTTGACGATCGACTTCTTGTGGCGATGCAGGTATTCGATCGGGTCTTCGATGGTAAGGATGTGCCCGGGCGTGTTGCTGTTGCGATGGTCGAGCATGGCCGCCAGCGTGGTCGACTTGCCCGAACCGGTCGCGCCCACCACCAGGATGAGTCCGCGCGGCTCCATGATCAGCTCGCGGAAAATCGCCGGCAGCTGCAGTTGGTCGATGCTGGGAATTTCGCTCTTGATCGCGCGGATCACCATGCCCACTTCGCCGCGCTGCTTGAACACATTGATGCGGAATCGGCCGGCTTCCTTGACCGCCAGCGCCATGTTTAGCTCCAGGTCGCGCTCGAACTGGGGCACCTGGCCTTCGTCCATCAGCGAGTAGGCGATTTTTTTCACCATGCCGCTGGGCAACCCGGTGTTGCCGAGCGGGTACAGCTTGCCCTCGACCTTGATGTTCACCGGGGCCCCGGTGGTCAGAAACATGTCCGACGCACCCTTGTCCACCATCAACTTGAGGAAGTAACCGATATCCACCTTAAAGACCCCAAAATTTTATGCATTGCATTCAAGGATTATGCCCGCTCACAATACGCTGTGATCCTCCAAGAGGAATGAGCGATGGTGCACACATTTTCCCCGCTGCAGGTGCGCCTCCGGCGTCTCCCTGCGGTGGTTCCGGCGCTGGTATTGGCCTGGTCGCTGAGCTTGGGCGGTTGCGCCAGCGTTCCGCCGCCGGATAGCGCCATGAATCAGGCGCAATCCCAGCTGCAGGCTGCGCGCGATGCCGGCGCGGCGGATTACGATCCGGTCGATTTCGGGTTCGCGCAAGACAAATTCCAGCAGGCGCAGGCGGCCATGGCCGATCGCAAATACGCGCTGGCGGGCGACCTGGCCGATGAATCGCGAGCTGACGCCACGCTGTCGCGGACCAAGGCGCAGCTGGCTGCGGCACGTGCCCAAATTCAGTCCAAAACGGACGCAAACAGTCAATTGCGCGCGCAAAACGCTGAAGCGCAATCCGAGAACGATCAGCACTATCAGCAGCAGAAGGCCCAGTTGGTCGCGCAGCAAGCGGCGATGCAGCAGCCTGCCGGCGACAATGGCGGTAATAACGACAATGGCGACGGTGCCCCGGCGCCCTCGTCGACGTCGCCAGTCCCTGCGGCCAGTTCGGCGTTGCCGGCTCAGTCCCCGGTGCAGCAAGACATGCCGGCGCCGGCTTCCTCGGTGCTGGGTAATCCTCAGCAGCAATCAGGGCAGGGTTTCCAGACGCTGCCCGACGCTGGCCAGCAGAACCAGGGAGGCCAGCCATGAAAAAGCCTGCTTTCAAAATACATGCAGTATCGATCATCGCCGCCTCATTCCTGGCGGTGCTTGCCAGCACCGCGGTCCAGGCGCGCAAGGACGATATGGATGTCGACCGGCTCAACAATAGCTTGAACCAATTGGCCAGCGATCCGGCCCTGGGCACCTACGCCCAGGCCGACCAGGCCCTGGCGCGCGATGCGATCAACCAGTTGGCGCAGGCCAGTTCGCACGACCGGCCGCACGCGCTCTATGTCGCCGAACGCCGGGTCGACCAGGCCAGGGCCGAAGCCCAGTTGCAGGTGGCGCAGCGCCAGCTTTACCAGCTGGACCAGGAAAACGCGGAACTGCAGCTGGATCGCAGCCGCATCGATGCCACCGCCGCGCAGCAACAGCTCGATATCCAGCGCATGCAATACCAGTTGGCGCAGCAGGAAACCGCGCGCTTGCAGGCGCAGGGCCAGGAAGCCGCCGACCAGGCGGCCCAGGCACGGGCCGAGGCGGATCAGGCCCGCAAGCTGGCCGCGGCCCAAAGCCGGGTGGCCCAGGCCGCCCGGCGCCAGGCCGAACTGGCGGCCAGGGCCGCCAAGGCATTGCGTTCGCAGATGCAGGACAGCCAGGCGCCGAGCGGTTCCACCGACGGCAAGTAAGCGAAAGCGTCATCGGCGAGGGCGAAAGCCCTCGCTCGTGGCATCATCGGGCGGATGGCCTCCGTCGCCGCGTGCCCTGTCGCACGCACCTCTTTACGAGTTTTTGACGGCATTCCTAGCATCCATGCGCTTTCGCGGAGGGTTCTTGCGCCCCTCATGAGCGGAGAGTAGGGTCGAAGTCGCCGCGGGCCTTCCCACTTCCGCGGCCCATCGACTGAACATGCGCACATCCTCCAACTTTCCCTCACCTGTGTTCTCAGCCAAGGACATGGGGTCTGGTTGTGCGCGTGATTCGCTTCTGTTTGCGAGCGTCTTAAGTCGTGCGCCCGCCGTCTTATCGCGAGGAGGTTAGATCATGTTCGAAGACCAGCAGCGTGACGCTGTCGAAGCCTTGATGAAAGCCGATGCCGAGTTCCGTCGGCTCTACCAGCGGCACAAGGAACTCAACAGCAAGGTGGACAATGCCGAGATTGGCGTGCTCCCCGTTGACGATGTGACCCTGGCCTCGATGAAGAAAGAAAAGCTGCACGCCAAGGAACGTCTGCAACGCATGTGGGACGAACGCCACGCTCGACAGCACCAGATACACTGAACTGCTGGCTCCAGCTAAACGACCCCGGACGCAAGCGCTTCCGGGGTCGTTTTTGTTTAGGCGGCATGGCCTGGCGAAAGAAGGCATGCAACAAGACTTGCGGCACACCTGTAGCAGGGCCTGTCCACGCTATTCGCGTGGCCCGTGCCGAGAGCTGTTTGCTTGCCGGACAACGAATAAGGTGTACGTCCGTACACGACCGAGTGATGACACTCTCTGGCGGTTAGCGTTGCTGGCCGCCACGCGGCTGCGCGGCCAGCCAAGCCCGCACCGCGCACTACCTGACAGCCACGTAACGCTGGCCGGGCTTACGCGAATAATGCGAGCGGGCACTGGAACGATCCAATCCGGATGCTCCCTTCGCATGCGCGCGCCGGGGCAGCGCAATGCTCGGTTATCATGCAACACCAGCACGGTGCCATCGCTCGTGCGTTTCAACGTCCAGGTAACGGAGTTTTCATGTCGGTCAATGCAAGCGTCCTCGAGCTGATCGGGAACACCCCCATGGTGCGCGCGCAACGCCTGGATACCGGCCGCTGCGAGCTGTTCCTGAAACTGGAAAGCGCCAACCCGGGCGGCTCGATCAAGGACCGCATCGGCCTGTCGATGATCGAGGGGGCCGAAAAGGCCGGCAAGATCAAGCCGGGTGCCACGCTGGTCGAAGGCACCGCCGGCAATACCGGCCTGGGGCTGGCGCTGGTGGCGCAAGCCAAGGGCTATCGTCTGGTGCTGGTGGTGCCGGACAAGATGAGCCGCGAGAAGATCTTCAACCTCAAGGCGATGGGCGCCGAAGTGGTACTCACTCGTTCGGATGTCGCCAAGGGCCATCCGGAGTACTACCAGGACATGGCCGAGCGCATCGCGCGCGAAACGCCGGGCGCCTATTTCATCAACCAGTTCGGCAATCCGGACAATCCCAAGGCGCACATCGAAACCACCGGGCCGGAAATCCTCCGGCAGATGGATGGCAAGGTGGATGCGGTGGTGGTCGGCTGCGGGTCTTCCGGCACGCTCAGTGGATTGTCCAAATACTTCGCCGAAGCTTCGCCTGGAACAGAGCTGGTGCTGGCCGATCCGGTTGGCTCGATTCTCGCGCAGTACATCAACGAAGGCGTGTTGTCGACCAAGTCCGGCAGCTGGATGGTCGAAGGCATTGGCGAAGATTTCCTGCCATCGATCAGCGATTTCACGCGCGTCAAAAAAGCCTTCGCGATTTCCGACAAGGAAAGTTTCCTCGCCGCGCGCGAACTGCTGGCAAAAGAGGGTGTGCTGGGTGGTTCTTCCACCGGCACGTTGCTGGCGGCCGCATTGAAATACTGCCGCGAACAGACCGAGCCCAAGCGGGTCGTGACCCTGGTCTGCGATACCGGCAACAAGTACCTGTCGAAGATGTACAACGATTACTGGATGCTCGATAACGGCTTCATCGAGCGTGAGCAGCACGGTGATTTGCGTGACCTGCTGCTGCGTCCCTTCTCGCAGCGCGACACTGTGGTGGTCGGCCAGAACGAACTGCTGATGACCGCCTATACGCGCATGAAGCTTTACGATGTATCGCAGCTGCCGGTGATGGAAGGCAGCCGGATCGTCGGCATCCTCGACGAATCGGATGTGCTGATGCACGTGCATGCCGACGAAGCGCGCTTCCGTGATTCGGTCGCCACCGCCATGATCAGCGACCTGCAGATATTGGATGTGCGCTCGCCGATCCAGTCCTTGTTGCCGGTGTTCGAGCGTGGCCACGTCGCCATCGTCATGGACGGGCAGCAGTTCCTCGGCCTGATCACCCGTATCGACCTGTTGAATTACCTGCGGCGCAAGGTGCACTGACGGATCCTTGCGAACGCCCGGCCAGGCATCCGGCCTTCTTTTGAAGGCTTGCTCCAGGCCTGGGGTGGGGGCATGGCCGGAACATCGTGCGGGCGGCCGCTGCACGCTCCGCGCATCGTTGAACTGGCAGCATGAAAGCCTGTCGAAACGGCCGACCGGCACAGTCGCCGATCCGTCCAATTGCCCGGGTTCTTTTTTTCACGTCTCCTGTACAAGGAATCGCTGCCATGTGTGGAATCGTCGCCGCTGCTGCCCAACGCGATGTTGCGCCGCTTTTGATCGCCGGCCTCAAGGCTCTCGAATACCGCGGTTACGATTCGGCCGGTCTGGCCGTGCTGGAAGGCGGACAAGTCCGCCGCGTGCGCGCCAAAGGCAAGGTGCGCGAGATGGAAGCCCTGTATCTTGCCGACCCCTTTCCTGGCGGCACCGGCATTGCACATACGCGCTGGGCTACCCATGGCGTGCCCAACGAGGTCAACGCGCACCCTCACATGGTTGGCGGCGTCACCCTGGTGCACAACGGCATCATCGAAAACTATGCGTCGTTGCGCGAGCAATTGCGGGCCAAGGGTTACGCCTTTTCTTCCGAAACCGACACGGAAGTCATGGCTGCGCTGGTCGACGTGAATCTCCAGCAAGGCAGGGGCTTGCGCGAGGCGGTGCTCGCCACCGTGCGCGAACTGGAAGGCGCCTACGCGATCGCCGTCATCAGTCGCGACGAGCCGGGGCGGGTGGTCGGCGCGCGGCGCGGTGCCCCGCTGCTGATCGGCGTCGGCATCGGAGAGAACTTCCTCGGTTCGGATGCGCAGGCGCTGATCCAGGTTACCAACCGCATCATCTACCTGGAAGAAGACGACGTCGTCGAAATCAGCCGCGAAGGCGTGCGCGTCTACACACTCGACGGCAAGCCGGTCGAGCGCGAGGTCCACGAAAGCGAGCTGTCGAGCGACGCGGTGGAGCGCGGCGAATATCGCCACTACATGCAGAAGGAAATCTTCGAGCAGCCGCGTGCGGTGGCCGACACGCTCGAGGCGCGCATTGGCGCGAACGGCGTGCTGCCGAATATCTTCGGCGTCGGTGGCGATGAACTGCTGGCAAAGGTAAAGGGGCTGCACATCATCGCGTGCGGCACCAGCTATCACGCTGGCATGGTCGCCAAATATTGGATCGAAGACTACGCACGCCTGCCGGTCAGCGTGGAGGTGGCCAGCGAATATCGCTATCGCGAAGCGGTGGTGCCCGCTGGCACGCTGTTCGTTGCCATTTCGCAGTCCGGCGAAACCGCCGACACCCTGGCGGCGATGCGCGAATCGCGTCGCCGCGGCTACCTGGGCACGCTCGCCATCTGCAATGTCCCCGAATCCTCCGTCGTGCGAGAAGCCGACCTGAAGCTGATGACGCGCGCCGGCCCTGAAATCGGCGTTGCTTCCACCAAGGCCTTCACCACCCAGCTTGCTGCGCTGGCACTGCTGACGCTGCATCTTGCAAGACAGCAAGGGTTGGATGCCGCGCGCTACCAGGAACTCAGCGATCAATTGCATCGTTTGCCGCGCGCCATCGACGAAGCGTTGAAGCTGGAGCCGCAGATCGTCGAGCTTGCCGAGCGCTTTGTCCATCGTCATCACGCATTATTCCTGGGCCGCGGCGCGCACTACCCGGTGGCGCTGGAAGGATCGCTAAAGCTCAAGGAAATCTCCTACATCCACGCCGAGGCATATCCCGCCGGCGAACTCAAGCACGGCCCGCTGGCCCTGGTCGACGAAGACATGCCGGTGGTGGCGGTAGCGCCGAACGGCCCATTGCTCGACAAACTCAAATCCAACCTGCAGGAAGTGCGTGCGCGTGGCGGCGAACTGATTGTCTTCGCCGATAACGCCGCGCATTTTGATGGCAATGCCACGCGCGGCGCACTCCTGCGCATCGACGCCGGCGGCGATTTCATCGCGCCCGCCGTTTTCACCGTGCCGCTGCAACTGCTCGCCTATCACGTCGCCGTGCTGCGGGGTACCGATGTGGACCAGCCACGTAACCTGGCCAAATCGGTGACGGTGGAGTAATGCGCATTGCGCGCCGCTCGCGTGCTTGATGAGTTCGAGCATCGATTGTTGCGTGCGAGTTCAACGCCGGCACGCGCCCGCGGGACGCCGCCTTCAGCCTTGCGTGGCTGCTTTAATTATGTGGCGCACCCAGGTGGCCTTGCTTGCATCTATCAGCACGAGAGGCGAGCCGGGTCTCGAGAATGCGTTTTATAACCGTCATGTGCGCGACGGGCCCGAGCTCAATGTTTGACCCGGCGCAACACCATCGATCGAATCGTTGATTCTCGCCCACCATGCGAGAGCCGCATCGACAATGTCGTCGATCGGGCTCACGGCGGCGGCTGTCAAAACGAGAGGTTCGTCATACGGTGGTTCCAGGTCGCGGAACTGGCTGTCGATCAGCGAGGCGGGCATGAAATGGTTGGAGCGATGGGCAACGCGCGCCGCTGCCTGCGCGGGTGTCAGTTCCAGATACAGGCAGCCGAGCTGTGGCACGGCGCCGCGCAATATGTCGCGATACGTCCGCTTGAGCGCGGAGCAGGCAAGGATCGCTGATCGGTCGTTGGACAACGTATTGGCGGTGGCTTGCGCAAGGCGTTGCAGCCATCCCTTGCGGTCTTCATCCGTCAACGGCGTGCCGGCCCGCATCTTTTGAATGTTGTGGGAGGAGTGGAAATCATCGCCTTCGATCAGCACTGCGCCGATGCGCCGGCACATGGCTTGTGCGATGGTTGATTTGCCACACCCGGCTACTCCCATGATGACGATGGCACGCATCTTTTCCTGCATCGACGATGCTCCTGCACCATAATATTCCGGCTCGTTTGCAAACGAAGAAAGGCTGGACACCATTGTCCAGCCTTTCGGGCAGTGCGAGCTACCTGGCGCCTGCAACCGGTCAGGCGGCCATTTCTTCCTTTTCCTGCACCGGCAGTCGGATCAGGTAATCGAAGGCGCCGAGCGATGCTTTGGCACCTTCGCCCATCGCGATCACGATCTGCTTGAAGGGCGTGGTGGTGGCGTCGCCTGCGGCGAACACGCCAGGCACCGAGGTTTCGCCACGCGCGTCGACTTCGATTTCACCGCGCGGCGAAAGCTTCACCGCATCCTTGAGCCATTCGGTGTTGGGCAGCAGGCCGATCTGCACGAACACGCCCTCCAGTTCCACGCGCTCGTTCTGCTTGGAAGCGCGATCGATATAGGCAAGGCCCGTGACCTTGTTGCCATCGCCCAGCACTTCGGTGGTTTGCGCGTTGACGATCACCTTGACGTTCGACAGGCTGCGCAACTTGCGCTGCAGCACTTCATCCGCGCGCAACTTGCTGTCGAACTCCAGCAGCGTAACGTGTTCCACGATGCCGGCAAGGTCGATCGCCGCTTCCACGCCGGAGTTGCCGCCGCCGATCACCGCTACGCGCTTGCCCTTGAACAGGGGGCCATCGCAATGGGGGCAATAAGTGACGCCCTTGTTGCGATATGCCTGCTCGCCCGGCACATTCATATTGCGCCAGCGCGCGCCGGTGGAAAGCACCACCGACCTGGCTTTCAGCGAAGCGCCATTGGCCAGCCGTATTTCGATCAGGCCGCCCGGTTCGCTGGCGGGGACCAATTGCTCCGCACGCTGCAGATTCATCACGTCCACATCGTACTCGTGCACGTGCTGTTCCAGTGATGCCGCAAGCTTGGGGCCTTCGGTGTAAGGCACCGAAATAAAGTTCTCGATCGCCATCGTATCCAGCACCTGGCCGCCGAAACGCTCGGCGGCCACACCGGTACGGATGCCCTTGCGCGCGGCATAGATCGCCGCTGCCGCGCCAGCCGGGCCGCCACCAACCACCAGCACCTCGAACGGCGCCTTGGCCTTGATCTTCTCGGCGTCGCGCTGCGCCGCACCGCTGTCCAGGCGCGCGGCGATCTGTTCGATCGTCATGCGGCCCTGGTCGAAAGGCTGGCCATTGAGGAATACGGTGGGCACCGACATCACTTCACGCGCGGTGACCTCGTCCTGGAACAGCGCGCCGTCAATCGCCACATGCTTGATGTTGGGGTTGAGCACGCTCATCAGGTTCAATGCCTGCACCGTGTCCGGGCAGCTGTGGCAGGACAGCGACATGAAGGTCTCGAAGACATATTCGCCTTCGAGATTGCGCACCTGCTCGATCACTTCCGGTGCAGCCTTGGACGGATGCCCGCCCACCTGTAGCAAGGCAAGCACCAGTGAAGTGAACTCATGGCCCAGCGGAATGCCCGCGAAGCGCACGCCGACATCCGTTCCAACGCGGTTGATCGCAAACGAAGGCTTGCGCGCGTCGCTGCCGTTCGTGCGCAGTGCCACGTGGGAGGAAAGCGATTGGATATCCTGCAGCAGCGAAAGCAATTCTTGCGAGGCGGCGCTGCCATCGGCGGAGGCGACCAGCTCGATCGGATGCGTCACCTTTTCGAGATAGGCTTTCAATTGGGTTTTGAGATCGTTATCCAACATGAGTGCGACTCCATCGATTGCTTTGGGGTAGACGCTGCCGGCACCCGCTGAAACATGGGTGGAAGGGCGCCTGCTTGTTGCTTTGAAAAGGTGACCGCTAGTCGAATGTCGAAAGGGCTTCGCGCATGCTTTAGAGCCCGCCGAACCGGGCGCCTGGGGCGTCCGGTTCGCGATAGGCCATCCATGGCCTGGGTTGCTATGTCCTGCCGGTTCGCGCGATGCGAACCGTAAAAGGCGAATACTTAGATCTTGCCGACCAGATCCAGCGACGGCTTCAGCGTGGCGGCGCCTTCCTTCCACTTCGCCGGGCACACTTCACCCGGGTGGGAGGCGACATACAGCGCGGCCTTCACCTTGCGCAGCAGCTCGGACGCATCGCGGCCAATACCGTTATCGTGGATTTCGCAGAGCTTGATCTGGCCTTCGGGATTGATCACGAAGGTGCCACGCAGGGCCAGGCCTTCTTCCTCGATCATCACCTCGAAATTGCGCGTGAGCTTGCCGGTCGGATCGCCCACTAGCGGATAATTCACCTTCTTGATCGCGTCGGAGGTGTCGTGCCACGCCTTGTGTGAGAAATGCGTGTCGGTGGAAACGCCGTAGATCTCCACACCCAGCTTCTGGAATTCGGCGTAGTGGTCGGCCAGGTCTTCCAGCTCGGTCGGGCACACGAAGGTGAAGTCCGCCGGGTAGAACACCACCACGGACCACTTGCCCTTCAGGTTCGCCTCGGTGATATCGATGAACTTGCCATCCTTGTATGCGGTGGCCTTGAACGGTTTGACTTCAGTGTTGATCAACGACATCGGATTCTTCCATTGAGTTGTGGATGAGGCGTTAAAGATAGTGCGAGGCCGGCGAAAGAGCCAATTGATTGTTGGGATAGGTTTGATTCGTGGCGCCTATCACTTGGCGACCCGGTACTGGGCCGGTTCCATGGATGCGGGCGCTCCCCGCGACGGCCGACTGTCCACGAAAAGCTAGCAGTCCCACCGTTCAGCAGCTGTCAAAGCGCATTCCATGACCGATGCGAGGGCAGCAGGCTAAGCCACTGGCGAGCAGAGCGGAATCACGCCAGCGCTACAAAGCTGAATCGCGCGTACACCAACATGGACCGCCCGCGGTGCATGGCGGCGGCGATGACGTGCCCTGCACGATTTGGATTGCTTAATGGCCGCACTCATCATCCGCGGACTCGTGCTGGTCAATGCATGACGTATCCCAGTGGCTGCACCTGATTTCACTCGGCTCGCTCGGCCTTTCGTGCCTTTGCGCAGTGGTGATCGCCGAGCATGTCAGCCATCACCCGCAGCGCATGGGCGTGATGAACGGCGTATGGCCGATCGCGGCACTGTTCGGGTCGGTGTTCGTGCTTTACGGCTATTTCCGCCACGGGGTGCAGGACGCCAGGGAAGTGCCGGACGAGGCACGTGAAACCGCACCGTTTCCGATCGCCGTGGCCAAGGGCACGTTGCACTGTGGCAGCGGCTGCATGGTTGGCGACGTCGTGGCGGAATCTTTGCTGCTGCTCTTTCCCAGCGTGGCGGTAGTGTTCGGGTGGCACTGGTTGTTCCAGGACCGGATGTTCGCCACCTGGGTGCTCGACTTCCTGTTCGCCTTTGCCGCCGGCATTTTCTTCCAGTACTTCGCCATCGTGCCGATGCGCAAGCTTTCGCCGCAGGAAGGCGTGCGCGCCGCGCTGAAGGCGGACAGCCTGTCGCTGGCTGCCTGGCAGGTCGGCATGTATGCAGTGATGGGGTTCGCGCAACGCGACCTGTTCGCGCGTGTTTACGGTGGCCCGCTGCCGGCAAGCAGGATTGAGTTCTGGCTGGCCATGCAAGTCGCGATGATCGGCGGCTTCATCACCGCCTATCCGGTCAATGCATGGTTGATCCATGCCGGTATCAAAGAAGCCATGTGACATGAACAAAGCCATGGAAAGCAACGGCAAGGATAGGGCTTATCGCAACATCGACGATTACGCCGCGATCGGTAATTGCCACGGCTTGGCGCTGGTGGCCAGGGACGGTCGCATCGATTGGTGCGCACTGCAAAGCCTGGATGCCGCGCCGATGTATTTCCGGTTGCTCGATGACGCACGGGGCGGCTACCTGGACACCCGGCCAATCGGCGTGTTCCAGCAGCGCCGCCGTTATCTGCCCGGTACTAATGTGTTGGAAACCACGTTCGAAGGCGAAAGTGGCCGTGCCATCCTCGTCGACTTCATGCCGCTGGGACGCCAGCCATTGGCGAGCGCCGAGGCCTCCGTGGACATCCAGGCGCTGCATTGGCTGGTGCGTGTCATCCGCGTGCTCGAAGGCGAACTGACGTTCGAGCTGGACATGCTGCCATGCATGGCCTGGGGCCGGCGGCCATCGCAACTGCGGCAAGCCAAGCGTGGCGTGGAGTGGGATGAAGGCGCGCTGCTCTGCGACCATCCGATTACCACCGCGGGCGATGCTCATGCACGCGGCAAAATACGCCTGCGGGCCGGCGAACAGGCGCGGCTGATCTTGGTGGCCGGCCAGTGTCCACCGGCTGACATGGCATTATCGCGGGTAGACGCGCTGCTGGCCGTGGCTTGCGCTTATTGGCACGACTGGAGCAACCGCTGCCGCGACACCGGACCTTACGCGGATGCGGTGGCGCGCAGCGCGCTGGCGCTGAAGCTGTTGACCTATGTACCGACCGGTGCGATCGTTGCCGCGGCGACCACGTCCCTGCCCGAAGCGCTGGGCGATACCCGCAACTGGGATTACCGGCTGAGTTGGGTGCGCGACTCCACGCTCACCTTGTTCGCACTCTCCGCACTCGGTTATCACGAGGAGCCCGAGGAATTTTGCGCATTCCTGTTCGGCTGCGGGTCTGGTGAAATATTTCCCACCCAGATCGTGTACGGCATCCACGGTGAGCAGGATTTGACCGAGCAGCAGCTTCCCCACTTGCATGGCTATAGTGGCAGCCGGCCGGTACGTGTCGGCAATGCGGCCTACCGCCAGCGGCAATTCGACGTGTATGGCGAAATGATGGACTGGATGCAGCTTCGCGCTACGCTGGGCGGGACGCTGGAACGCCACCAACGGGATATGTTGCGGCGGACCGCCGATTACGTGGCGGCGCATTGGTGCGAGCCGGGGCAGGGCTTCTGGGAAGAGCGCGGCCCGCCGGACCATTTCTTGTACGGCAAGATGATGTGCTGGGTGGCGCTCGATCGTGCGCAGAGCCTGCTTGGCGGTCGCGATTACGAGCATGTCATGGGCGACATCGTGGCAGAGGTGCATCGTCGCGGCATTGCGCCCGGCGGCTATTTGCGCAAACGGTTCGATCACGACGAGATCGATGCTGTGGCGCTGAAGACGCCGAGCGTCGGCTTTCCACTGCCGCCCGGTTGCCTGGAGGCGACCATCGATGAAATCGTCGCCCAACTCGGCGCGCCCATGGGCCTGTACCGTTACAAGGGCGACGATGGTGTGCCGCGCGAAGGCACTTTCGTCGCTTGCGGCTTCTGGCTGGTGGATGCACTGCTGTTTGCCGGGCGTGTCGAGGAGGCAAAGCGCCGCTTCGCGCAACTGCTGCGGCAGGCCAACGATGTGGGCCTGTACGCCGAAGAGATCGATGCGGCGAGCGGGCATTTCCTGGGCAATTTCCCGCAAGCGCTTTCGCATCTGGCCCTGATCCATAGCGCAACCTTGTTGCGCTTCGTCGAACACTTCGGCTACGAAGCCTTGCGCGGCACGCATGCCGATCGCCTGCAACAGTTGGCGCAGGTCATGGAAAAGAAAGCTTTGGCGCAGCATGGCGATCCGCGAGCCGCAGTGCTCGACCTGCCCAGGCTTGGCCTGGCGCGGGACTGATCTCGTCCGGCCTGGTGGCCGGCGAGAGGACGCCGATCAATCGGGCCGTCTGCCGCCGGGCAGCTTACGCAGGATCGTCAGCGCCGCCAGCGCTCCCATACCCAGCAGCAAGGCATTGCGATGCGACGTGAGCCACCATTGCAGGCTGCCGGAGCGCGCGCGATCATCGAACCGTCCATGGGTGCCGTAATCCCCAGGCAACGCTTCGAACAGATTGTCGCGATGGCCTTCGGGCTCGGCCTGGCGTCCCATCTGGCCCTTGTAGCCGCTGCGCATCAGCACGCGATCGACCAGCGACGGAAACAACTTGTTCGCCCATATCGCCTTGACCGCCGGAAAGCCGACGCAGACTTCGCGCCGCCGGTGGTGCGCCGCCCAATGGATGCCCTTGGCCGCCAGCTCCGGCTGGAAAATGGGTGGTACCGGTTGCGGGCGCCGATCGAGGCGGGAGCGGGCCCATTCAAATTGCGGCGTATTGAAAGCCGATAGTTGCACCATGGTGACGTGCACCTTGCTGCGGTCGTGCATCAGTTCCACGCGCAGCGAATCGGTGAAGCCGCGGATAGCGAACTTGGCCGCGCAGTAGGGCGCCTGCAGCGGTATCGCACAATAGGCCAGTGCCGAACCGACCTGCACGATATGACCGCGGTTGCGCGCACGCATGCGCTTGAGGGCGGCCAACGTGCCATGTACGGTACCCAGGTAAGTCACTTCGGTGGCGCGGCGGAATTCTTCCGCGCTGATCTTGCTGACCGGCGCGAAGATGGTCGCCATCGCGGCGTTGATCCAGATGTCGATCGGTCCGAATTCCTGTTCGATCCGCTCGGCTGCTGCTTCCACCTGCGCGGCATCGGCGACGTCCACCGCCACGGGGAACGCCTCGCCGCCGCGTTCGTGGACTTCGTTGGCGGTGGCCAGCAAGGCCAGATTGTCGCGTGCCAGCAAGGCGACGCGCGCGCCAGCGCGAGCGAAACGATGCGCGGTCGCGCGCCCGATACCGGCCGATGCGCCAGTGATGACCACCACTTCAGGCCGCTTCTTCATGCTCCGCCGCTTGCGTAGGCTATCGTGGAAATAAGTGCCAAGGCCGATTGCCTCGAATCGAGGCGCGTGTGTTGCACCACGATCGGCACGTCCGATTCGAGTACTACGGAATAATCCGTGTCGCGCGGCACCGGTTCCGGATCGGAAAGATCATTCATGCGCAGATGCAGCGTGCGCCGCGCCGGCACCACGGCACGGTAAGGGCCGGCCGGTTCGCGATCCTTGAAGTAGACAGTGAGGGTCACCTGCGCATCCTGGTCGTTGGCGTTAAGCAGGCAGGCCGCCTCGTGGCTGACCAGTCGCGGATCGTCGGACGGCGTCGGGTTGAGCGGTATGTAGCCTTCGGCGATCGCCCAGCGCCGGCTGCCGATCGCTGGGGCGTTCATGACGAACCCCCATCGAGCTTGATCAGGGCCAAGCCGGCATCGGCGTCGTATTCCTTGTGCAAGTGTGCCGGTGTTTCGGTCAGGATGACTTCCAGCGTGGGGCGCACATGCCCTTCCAGCAAGTGACCGCCCAGCGCCGTGCCGTCGCGGTCGCCAAGTACGGCATGCATATGCAGCTGCGGCTTGCCGTCCTGCAATGCGATATCACCGATCAGCGATACCACTTCCAGCTGGCGGTCGAAGGTATTGCGGCGGTATTCGCGCCGCTCCCATTCGAAATAGCCGAGCACGGCATCCTGGAACGCACCGATAGCGGTGAAGCTGGTCGCGGCGAGTACTTCGCGGCGCGCGAAATCGAGCAGGCAGGCATTCACTTCGTCACCGGTGTCGAGTACGACGGCCCAGGTGCGCGCGCCCTGCCCATGGTGGATCAATTGGTGGTGCATGGTAGTTCGATCTCCTCAAGCACTGACGCGAAAAGCTTCGACGTCCTGTTTCTTCAAAGTCATGCCCAGGCCTGCACGATGGATGTCGACCACCAGCGCGCCGCCGCGCAAAGCGGGAAGGCCATCGAAGAACATCGATTCAATGCGTACATGGTCGTGGAAATATTCCACGTGCATCAGGGTTTCGATGGCGGAGCAAACGTGGGCATGCAGGTGAGGCGAGCAATGTGCCGATACCGGTATGCCATACGCTTGCGCCAGTGCGGCCGCCTTCAGGAATCCGGTGAAGCCGCCGCAGCGCGTGCTGTCGATCTGCAACACATCCACCGCGCCCGCATCCAGCATGCGATGGAAGTACACGCTGTCCCAGCCATATTCGCCGGCGGCGATAGCCATGCCGTGATGGGCACGGTCGCGCAGCAGGCGCAGGCCTTCCAGGTCGTCCGACGATACCGGTTCCTCGAACCAGTCCGTCCCGCATTCGGCAAACGCATCGGCGAGCGCGAGCGCCTGCTTGCGCGTATAGGCGCCATTGGCGTCGACCATCAAGGCAGGCTCCGCTCCGATCGCTTCGCGCGCCGCAAACACGCGCCTGGGGTCTTGCCCGGCATCGGTGCCCACCTTCATTTTCACTCGTGAAATACCCTGCTCGACGAAGCCCGCGAGCTGCGTCTGCAATTGATCGATGGTGTAGGAGGTAAAGCCGCCGCTCCCATACACGGGAACGTCGTCCCTGGCGCGGCCCAGCAACGTCACCACGGAAACGCCAAGCAGCTTGGCTTTCAAATCCCACAGCGCATGGTCCAGCGCGGCCATCGCCATCAGGCCCAGCCCGGGACAGCCGATGTTGCGCAGCCTGCGGCGCATCGACTGCCATAACGCCGGTATATCCATGGGATCGGCGCCCAGCAGGCAATCGCGCAGCGGCTTGGCGATCAGTGCCGCCGCCGCGTGATGCGTGTAGCTGTAGCCCAGGCCTTCGTACTCCCCGCAGCGGATCGTGGCGATGACGATGGTGGTCGAATCCCAGTCCAGGGTGCCATCGGCTTCGGGCGCGTCGGTCGGCACGGTATAGGCCGTGGCCTGGACACTATCGATTCGCGCTGCCGCGCCGCTCACTGCGCCGGTTCCTCGCTCAATGCGCGGTTATGCGCGGGTGACATGTCATGGGGCATGAGGTGGCAATCAGGGATGGCAAGACGAGGTTTTTCATCCTGCGCGGAAGCAAGTCATGCATGGGTGAACGAGGCGCAGTGGTGGCGCAGCGATTCGGTGGAGATTGTGTGGACACGGTTGCGCGCTCGACGTGGCTGCTTCCGATTGCAGGCTGGCGCAGCCTGAAGATGTGACCTTGGCCCCGGTGTTCGTAGCGTTGGAAAAGTCCATGCAAGCGTTTGCAGATTGCTTGCTGCGCGGGGTATTTCGGTCGCCGCTGGACGTGATCGTCCAGGCTGCACTGCTGTGTAGAAAACCCTGGCGTGCGCAGTACGCATCACCAAGAAACGCAAAATGTCAAAGCTGAAGTCGCAACACAGCGCGCGCGACTACCCACGTGACTCATGTTTGCGGACGTGTCGTTCTTGGCGCTTCGTGTGGATGGCACGCCCACGCACGCCACCCAGGAACTTGCCGCAGGTGCAGTGCTATTCGCGCTCAGCCAGTGCCCGGTTCACCCGCAACGCGATCAGGGTGCAGGCCACTCCGGAAAGCAAGTACACGCTTACCGCCACCAGCCCGAAGCGGGCCGACAGCCCCAGTGCCACCAGTGGTGCGAACCCAGCGCCGATCAGCCACGCGAAATCGGAGGTCAGCGCCGCTCCCGTGTAGCGCAACCGGATCTCGAAATTCGACGTCACGCTGCCGGCGGCCTGTCCATACGACAGACCCAGCAAACCGAAGCCGATCAGGATGAAGGCATCCTGTGCCGCCTGGCCACCGCCCAGCAGCCATGGGGCGAACAGCGCGAAGATGCCGATCAAGATGGCGGCCGTGCCCAGCGTGGTGCGGCGGCCGATGCGGTCCGCGATCAGCCCGGAGGCGATCACGCCCATGATACCCACTAGCGCGCCGATGACCTGGACGGTCAGCACCGCGTTGATGGATTGCGTGGTGCCAAGCGTGATCCACGACAGCGGAAAAATGGATACCAGGTGGAACAATGCATAGCTGGCCAGCGACGCGAAGGCGCCGAGGAATATGTTGTAGCCCTGCCGGCGCAGCATGTCGAACAGGCCGATGGGTGCCAGTTCTCGCTCTTCCATCGCGCGGGTGTATTCCTCCGTCACCACCAGGCGCAGGCGCGCGAACAGCGCCACCACGTTGATGGCGAAGGCGACGTAGAAGGGATAGCGCCAACCCCAGTCCATGAAATCGTCGGTAGATAGCTCGGCGTGCAGGAACAGGAACAGGGCGCTGGCAATCATGAAGCCGATCGGCGCGCTGAGCTGGCCCAGCATGGAATACCAGCCGCGGCGTTCGGGCGGCGTATTGAGCGCCAGCAGGGAAGGCAGGCCGTCCCAGGAGCCGCCCAGCGCAATGCCCTGCAGGAAGCGGAACAGCGTCAGCAGGCCGATCGCCCAGCCGCCGATGATGGTGTAGCTGGGCAGGAAGGCCATGCCCGCGGTAGTGCTGCCAAGCAGGAACAGGGCGATGGTCAGCTTGGTGCCGCGGCTCCAGCGTCGCTGGAACCCCATGAACAGGGTGGTGCCGATCGGACGGGCAATGAAGGCCAGCGAGAAGATCGCAAACGACAGCAGCATGCCGTCGAGCCGGCTTTCGAACGGAAAGAACACGGTCGGGAACACCAGCACGCAGGCAATCCCGAACACAAAGAAATCGAAGTATTCGGAAGTTCGCCCGACGATCACGCCGACGGCGATTTCGCCAGGTGCCAGCTTGGCATGGGCATGGATGCGACCGATGTCTTCGGGAGAGAAGCCGGCTGGTTCGCGCTGATCCTGAAACGTACTGGACATCGTCGTTACCCGGATGAGGGATGATGCGGCGGCCACAGCATGGCACCGTCGCGGCGACAAGGCTAGGGCGTAGAAAGTCTATTTCGCGCAGACGCGGACACCCTGGCCCTGTTTTCCCTGCGAGCGTGGCGACAAAGACAGGGGCCAGGGCGGCCCTGTCGAGGTGTTGCAGCATGCCGCTGCGCTTCTTTGTCGCACGACGCGGGGCCGCGTAAAAAGACCGGAATCACCCTCTCATCACGTGGCCATTCAATAAGCTGGCCCGCGTTTTCCGTTCGCACCGCCTCGATGGCGCAGACGTTACAGACGGCCCCGTGCTTACACCGAATCGAGCAAAGGATTTCCCTGCGTCCACCAGACCATTTGCGCATCGACTGCCGATCGGCGTACCTTTTCAGCGCAGCACCACCTTTTCCCTTTCGGTTGCATCGCCGGGTATGTCCATGAAGGCTTTCCGCGGACTGCTAGTGCTTGCCGCTGTCCTGTCGCTGACGGGCTGCCATACGGTGCTCATGTCGCCATCCGGCGATGTCGCCTTGCAGCAGCGCAACCTGATCATCGTCTCGTTGATCCTGATGCTGCTGATCGTAGTGCCGGTGATCGTGACCGTGCTGGTCTTCGCCTGGCGTTACCGCGCGAACAACCACAAGGCCAAGTACGATCCGGAATGGGATCATTCCACCATCGTGGAATTGATGATCTGGGCGGCCCCGTTGCTGATCATCATCGCCTTGGGCGCGGTCACCTGGGTCAGCGCGCACAAGCTCGACCCGTACCGGCCGCTCGACCGTCTGGCGCCCGGCAAGCCGGTACCGGCAGGCATGAAGCCGCTCGAGGTCGACGTGGTCGCGCTCGACTGGAAATGGCTGTTCATTTATCCCGAACAACACATCGCGGTGGTGAACGAACTGGCCGCGCCGGTGAACCGGCCGATCCATTTCAACCTCACCGCCTCGACCGTCATGAACTCGTTCTTCATTCCCGCCCTGGCCGGCCAGATCTACGCCATGCCGGGCATGCAGACCACGTTGCAGGCGGTGATCAACAAACCGGGCGATTACACGGGTTTTTCGGCCAACTACAGCGGCGCGGGATTCTCGTACATGGATTTCACCTTCCATGGCCTGAGCGAGGGTGACTTCGCCAAATGGGTGACGCGCGTCAAGGGCAGCGGCGACCGGCTTGATCGCACTTCCTATGCATCGCTGGAAGCGCCCAGCGAGCGCAACCCGGTGCACTATTACGGCAGCGTGGCGCCCGGCCTGTACGGGTCCATCCTCAACCGTTGCGTCCATCCCGGCGTTGCGTGCATGAACATGCTCCGCACCCCGGAGTCCGGTGAGGAACCGGAGGCGGCCGCGCCTTCCAGCAACCATGACGCCATGTCGATGGCTCACCCACAGTGAATCACGCCCCGGTGCCGCGATGACCCTCCAAGATCCTGATCTCGCCAAGCTGCTGTTCGGACGCCTGAACTGGGCTTCCTTCCCTTTGCACGAGCCGATCCTGGTGGGTACGTTCATCGCGGTGATGCTCGGCGCCGTGGCGCTGCTCGGCGTGGTGACCTATTACCGCCTTTGGGGCTACCTCTGGCGCGAATGGTTCACCAGCATCGATCACAAGAAGATCGGCATCATGTACATGATCCTGGGCCTGGTGATGCTGCTGCGCGGCTTCTCCGACGCCATCATGATGCGCGCGCAGCAGGCCATGGCCTTCGGTCCGAACGAAGGCTTCCTGCCGGCAGAACACTACGACCAGGTGTTCAGCGCGCACGGCATGATCATGATCTTCTTCGTCGCCATGCCGCTGATTACCGGCCTGATGAACTACGTGATGCCGCTGCAGATCGGGGCGCGTGACGTAGCGTTCCCGTTCCTCAACAATTTCAGTTTCTGGATGACGGTAGCCGGCGCCATGCTGGTGATGAGTTCGCTGTTCATCGGCGCTTTCGCGCGCACCGGCTGGCTGGCCTATCCGCCGCTTTCGGAGTTGGCATCGAGCCCGGACAGCGGCGTGGATTACTACATCTGGTCCTTGCAGATAGCCGGTGTGGGAACCACGTTATCGGGCATCAACCTGCTCGCCACCATCATCAAGATGCGTGCGCCGGGCATGAGCATCATGAAGATGCCGATCTTCTGCTGGACCGCGCTGTGCGCGAATGTGCTGATCGTGACGGCTTTCCCGGTGCTTACCGCTACGCTGGGGCTGCTGGCGCTGGACCGTTATGTCGGTACCCATTTCTTTACCGCCGACAACGGCGGCAACATGATGATGTACGTCAACCTGATCTGGGTGTGGGGCCATCCGGAGGTGTACATCCTGATCCTGCCGGCGTTCGGCATCTTCTCCGAAGTGACGTCCACTTTTTCGCGCAAACGCCTGTTCGGTTATGCCTCGATGGTGTATGCGACGGTGGTGATCACGGTGCTTTCCTACCTGGTATGGCTGCACCACTTCTTCACCATGGGTTCGGGCGCGAGCGTCAACTCGTTCTTCGGCATCACCACGATGATCATCTCGATCCCCACGGGCGCGAAGATCTTCAACTGGATGTTCACCATGTACCGCGGCCGCATCGTTTTCGACGTGCCGATGTTGTGGGTAGTGGCGTTCATCGTGACTTTTGCGATCGGTGGCATGACCGGCGTGTTGCTGGCGGTACCGCCAGCGGACTTCTCCTTGCACAACAGCCTGTTCCTGGTTGCGCATTTCCATAACGTGATCATCGGCGGCGTGCTGTTCGGCATGTTCGCAGGCATCAATTACTGGTTTCCGAAGGCGTTCGGCTTCCGGCTCGATCCGTTCTGGGGCAAGTGCTCGTTCTGGCTGTGGGTGACGGGTTTCTATTTCGCCTTCATGCCCTTGTACCTGCTGGGCCTGATGGGCGTGACGCGCCGCCTGCGCCATTTCGACGATCCGGCCCTGCAGATCTGGTTTGAGATCGCGGCATTCGGTGCGTTCCTGATCCTGCTTGGCATCCTCGCCATGATCGTACAGTTCGCGGTGAGCATCCTGCGCCGCGAACAGCTGCGCGACGTGACTGGCGATCCGTGGCATGGCCGCACGCTGGAATGGTCCACCTCCTCGCCGCCGCCGCCGTACAACTTCGCCTTCACCCCGCAGGTGCATGACGTCGATGCGTGGTGGCAGATGAAGCAGTACAACTATCGCCGGCCGGTGCAAGGGTTCCTGCCCATCCACATGCCGAAGAACACCGGCGCGGGCTTCATCATGGCGGCGCTGAGCTTCGTGTTCGGCTTTGCCATGGTCTGGTACATGTGGCTGCTTGCGGTGGTGTCGTTCGTGGCGTTGCTGGCCGTGGCGATCGGACATACCTTCAATTACAACCGCGACAAATACATACCCGCCGATGAGGTGGCCCGCATTGAAGCATCCCGCGCGGAGTTGCTAGCCAGCCATGTCTGACATGACCATGACCGTAAGCGGGGGCAGCGGCGCAGAGGAAGCGCTGCGCTTCCACGTGGCCGAGGGCCACCATCCGGAAAACGCCACGCTGCTGGGTTTCTGGTTGTACCTGATGAGCGACTGCCTCATCTTCGCCTGCCTGTTCGCCACCTATGGCGTGCTCGGCCATGACTACGCGGGCGGTCCTTCCGCCGCGCAGGTGCTGGAGCTGCCGACGGTGGCGATCAACACCATGCTGCTGCTGTTTTCCTCGATCACCTACGGCTTCGCCGTGCTGGAAATGCAACAGAATCGCCGCGGACCGATGATGGCATGGCTGATCGTCACCGGCTTGCTGGGCGCCGGCTTCATCACGCTGGAGCTGATCGAGTTCACGCATCTGGTGTCGATCGGCGCGGGGCCACAGCGCAGCGCATTCCTGTCCTCGTTCTTCACCCTGGTAGGCACGCATGGCCTGCACGTGACCTGCGGCCTGATCTGGATGGTGGTGCTGCTGGTGCAGGTCGGCAGGAAAGGCCTGACTGCGGCCAACAAGCGGCGGCTGATGTGCCTGTCGATGTTCTGGCATTTCCTCGACGTGGTGTGGGTGGGCGTTTTCAGCTTTGTCTACCTGATGGGAGTGCTGCCATGAGCGAACACCTCCAGCACGGCCACGACGACGGCCATCACGAGCATGGCGATGACGGCGTGGCCGCCATCCACGTTACCCTGAAGGGCTATCTCACCGGGTTCGGATTGGCCGCGATCCTGACCGCCATTCCGTTCTGGCTGGTGATGTCGGGCGCGTTCGCCAAATCCGGCCCGGCCTCCGTGCTGATCCTGATGCTGGCGGCGATCCAGATCGTGGTGCACATGGTCTATTTCCTGCACTTGAACACGAAGTCGGAAGGTGGCTGGAACATGCTTGCGCTGGTCTTCACCATCGTATTGGTGGTGATCGCCTTGAGCGGATCGATCTGGATCATGTACCACCTCAACGACAACATGACGCCGTCGATGATGCAGGACACGCGCAATTTGCCGTAAGTACGGCCCGTCGCGTCAGGTTTCCTGTCCATCCGGCGGCGATGCCTGCCTGCGCCGGAATGACGCGAGGCAGGTCCACGGATCGCAGCGCATGCGATCATGGCGCCATGGTTTCCGAAACGACTTCTCCCTACGACGCGCCCCGCCAGCCCCGTGGTCCGCTGGCGCTGATCCTGCTTGCCATCTTTGCCGCGGGCCTGTTCGTCGGCTTCATTTCTTTGGGCAATTGGCAGGTGCGACGGCTGGCATGGAAGCGCGAATTGATCGCCCATGTCGACCAGCGCGTGCATGCGCCGCCGGTGGCGCCGCCGGCGCCCGACCAATGGAGCGGTGTCAACGCCGGGGACGACGAATACCGCCACGTGCGCCTGCACGGCGTTTTTCTCAACGATCGCCAGACCCTGATCTGGACCGCCACCGACGAAGGCAGCGGCTATTGGGTCATGACACCCTTGCAGATGGCCGACGGCGCCATCGTGCTGGTCAATCGTGGTTTCGCGCCCGCCGATTGGTGTGGCCGCGAAGGGCATTGCGAACCTGGTCCCACCGGCGAAACGACCGTCACCGGACTGCTGCGGATGTCCGAACCGCCGGCGTTCATGCGCCACAACGATCCGGCTCACAACAGCTGGTACACGCGCGACGTCGGCGCCATCGCCGCGGCGCGCGGACTTGCCGACGTGGCCCCTTACTTCGTCGATGCGGATGCCGCGCCTGCCGGCGGCCCATCCGCATGGCCGAAGGGCGGCAAGACCGTCATCCAGTTTCCCAACAACCATCTCAGCTACCTGATCACCTGGTATCTGCTCGCGTTGATGGTGCTGGCCGGCAGTATCTATGTGGGCTACGACGAATACCGCTTGCGCACCCGGTCGCTGGATAAGGTATAGGCGGAGCCGATTCGTCCTTGCGACGCTGGCTGCGGGCCGGGTAGATAGCTTCGCGTTGCCATGCGGATGATTGGCTGCTGCCGAGATCGGACCAGCGCGCTTTCGGGAGCGGCGCTGCACGTCGTGGCGATAGTCGTCGATTGCATACACCGGCGACCCGATACGTTTGAAAAACGCGCGGCGCAATGCCGACTGTGCGCGGATACCGCATCCCATTACGGCCATGCCGCATGCTGCGTCATTACTGCTGTTTTTTAACGGGCAGCCGGGCGTGGGCGCGATGCCAACACGCAAGTAAAAGCCGAGTGTGTCATTTAGATCGAGATACTTGCGGACGTGTGCGCGAGCAGTTGTCGTTTTTCGTCGCCATGCCCGTTTGCGCAGTGACGCGGGAAATTTTACGCCTACAAAAAACTGTGACCGACTTCATGTGATCGTCATCTATCGGTCATGCAGGGCCCATGTTAGAAAGATGCCGGGGCGAAAATGACGGCGAACCAGGGCAACAGTCGCAACATTTTCAGCACTGTGTGGTGAGGGGATTTTTTACGTGATTGTGGATTTGCGTTTGGCGCTTCGTGCCATCGCCATGCCGCCGTCGTGATGGCATGCGTGGCTTTCCGCGACGTCATTTCTTATGGAAATCTTGGGGAGACATACACGTGAGAGTTGGATTTGTACGTCATGGCGGCCATGGTGCTGCCAAGTTTGTGTTGACCGTATTGGCCATGGGCCTTGCATCGGCCTACGCCATGAGTAGCCATGCCGCCACGATTGGCTTGCTGTCCAGGCCGCAGATTACGCAGGCCCCGAACAATAACGATCGCGTTACCCTGGAAGGAAACGTATCGCCCTTCGCCACGGCCAGCAATGATCGCGGCCGGGTGGAAGACGCCACCGTGCTGGATCATATGTTCCTGCAGTTGAAGCGCCCCGCCGACCGGGAGGCGGCGCTGGAAACGTTCATGCAGCAACAGCTGACCAAAGGCTCGCCGAATTACCACCAGTGGCTGACGGCTGCCGAATTCGGCCAGCAATACGGCCCTTCGCAGATGGATATCGATACGGTGACCAGCTGGCTGAAGTCGCAGGGTTTCACCGTGAACCGCGTGTACGACAGCGGCATGACCATCGATTTCTCCGGTACCGCTGGCCAGGTGCATAGCGCGTTCAATGCCGAGATCCATCATTTGAGCGTCAACGGCGAGAACCATATCGCCAACATGAGTGATCCGCAGATTCCGGCGGCATTCGCGGCGGCAGTGCAAGGGGTGGTGTCGTTGAACGATTTCCGCCCGCACGTGAACTTCAAGCCGCATGGCGATTACACCTTCACCAGCGGCAGCAGCACCTACCAGGCGGTGACACCGGCCGACCTGGCAACGATCTACAACCTCAATCCGCTGTTCAATGCCGGCATCAACGGCAGCGGCCAGACCATCGTGCTGATCGAAGATACCGACGTATACAAGACGGCGGATATCACCACTTTCCGTTCCACTTTCGGACTGCCGACCGCCAATTTCAGCCAGGTGCATCCGAGCAGCTGCACGGACCCGGGCGATGTCGCCGGCAATGACGGCGAAGCCGAACTGGACGTGGAATACGCCGGCGCCGCCGCTCCCAGCGCCACGCTGGAGTTGGCGTCGTGCAAGGATACCTCGACCACTTTCGGCGGCCTGATCGCGGTACAGAACCTGATCAACGGTTCGTCCGTGCCCAAGATCATGAGCATCAGCTACGGCGAGTGCGAGGCGGAGAACGGAGCCACCGCGAATGCCGCCTATGTGTCGGCCTACCAGCAGGCCGCAACCGAAGGCGTGTCGGTATTCGTTTCCTCCGGCGACGAAGGCGCGGCCAGCTGCGATGCCGACGAGAGCAACGCTACTCATGGCGTCGGCGTGAGCGGCTTCGCTTCCACGCCGTACAACGTGGCGGTGGGCGGTACCGATTTCGGCGACACCTATGCCGGCACCAGCAGCACGTACTGGAGTTCGAGCAATACGTCGACCTATGGCTCGGCATTGTCGTATATCCCGGAAATTCCGTGGAACGACTCCTGCGCCAGTGCCTTGCTGAGCAAGGCGGCAGGCTACAGCACGCCTTACGGCACGAGCGGCTTCTGCAACAGCAGCGAGGGCAAGGAGTATTACCTGACCACGGCTTCCGGCAGCGGTGGCCCCAGCGGTTGCGCCAGCGGCAAGCCCAGCACCTCGGGCGTCGTCAGCGGCACCTGCAAGGGCACGGCCAAGCCGTCGTGGCAATCGATACTCGGCAACCCGGCCGATGGCGTGCGTGATATCCCGGACGTCTCGCTGTTCGCGGCCAACGGTGCGTGGGGCCATTACTACGTGTATTGCTACAGCAACACCAAGGGCGAGGGCGTGGCTTGTACCGGTGCCCCGAGCGGTTGGGCCGGCGCGGGTGGCACCTCGTTCGCAGCACCGATCATGGCGGCGATCCAGTCGCTGGTTAACGAGCACAACAACCTGACCGGCGGCGCGGGTAACCCGAACCCGGTCTACTACTCGCTGGCCAATACCGAGTACGGCTCATCGGGCAGCAGCACCTGCAACTCCAGCAACGGCAATACCGTGGGCAGCTCGTGCATCTTCTATGACGTTACCCAGGGCGACATGGACGTGAACTGCACCGGCACGCACAGCTGCTACAAGCCTTCGAGTACTTACGGCGTACTGTCGACGTCGACTTCGGCCGACGCTCCGGCCTATGGCACGGGCACCGGCTGGGATTTCGCCACCGGTATCGGTTCGGTGAACGCCTACAACCTGGTCTACGCATCCAACTGGTAACTGCCGCCGTTACGAACGCTGCGGATCGACAAGCCCCCTGGTTCTTGCCAGGGGGCTTCTTCTTTCCGCGTTATCCGAACGAGTTACTTTTGTGGGATGGGACGGGCGGTGAACACGTCGCTGCCAAATGTACGCAGGCGGTTGTCGCCGGCATATCCCAGGTGCGGCAGGCCGAAGATGTCCTCGAGGCTGCGCAGCAGGCTGTAGTGGTTGTACGGCACGTCCGACCTGGTACCCGGTGCGATGAAAGGCGACAGCATCACGGCGCCGATCACGCCGCCTCCCGGTCCGAACTGGCCCGGCCGCGGGCCGCCGGGCAGGCCTTTTTCGTTGCAGCAGGCGGTGCCGTCGGTGCCTTCGTCGAAGGTAATGATCAGCAGGCCATCCTGCTTGAACGCCGGGGAATCCATGATGCGCGGCACCCAGGTGCGCAGGAACGCATTCGCCGAAATCAGGCCGCCTTGCTCGCCATTCTTGCATGGCGCGTCATGGCCGTCGTGGCAAAGGTTGGGCGTGATATAGGCGAAGTTTGGCGTGCTGTCGACGTGTGCGAGATCGGCGCTGAGATGGTCCAGGTTCACCACGCGGCTATCGCAATACTTCGCATCGTCGATGATTGCGTGGAAGTAGACGAATGGATTGTGCTTGGCGGCGTATTGGTCTTTCGGGGTAGCGTGGCTGGTGGGATCCTTGGCGCCGACCGCGACATGTCCGCAGGTGGCCGCTTCCCGCGACGGATCGGCGCCCATGTCTTCCATGTAGGCCTTCCAGCTCAGGCCGGCATCGGTCAGCTGGTTGGCGATGGTGCGCACGCGCTTGGGGTAGACGCAGCCGGTGCCCGGCAGTTGCCCGTTCGCATCGATTTTGCCGGTGGGCACGAATTCGCCGAAGGTGGTGCAATCGTTTTGCGTGGCGGGATTGGGGGCTTGCCCGCTGATCATCGCCAGGTAGTTGTCCAGGCTGTAATGGCCGATACCGTAGTACTGGCTGAGCAAAGCTCCCTGCCTGGGCAACTCGTGCGCGAGATAAGGCGCGAGCGACTGCTGGCCAAACGTCACCGCATAGGATTCGTTCTCCAGCATGATGATGAAGACGTGGCGTACCGGCACGCTGCCCGCGGTCGGCGCCGCCAGGCACGCCACCGGCACGCACAGCATGGCAACCAGGATAGTGAGGCGAAGACAGGCATGCGTCAGCCGGCGACGCATACGTAGTACATGGGATACATGGGACATCCGCGGGTTCCTTGAGCCGTCGCCCCGAGCGACATGCACGGGGCAACGGCTATTGCAACCGCCTTGCGCGGCAGGATCAAGTCGCGCGGGTAACGGGTCTGCTCAGGAGCGCCCGTAAACGTCGTCGAAGCGGACGATATCGTCCTCGCCGAGGTAGCTGCCGGATTGCACCTCGATCAGCTCCAGCGGCACCTTGCCCGGATTGCGCAACCGATGGACGCTGCCGAGCGGGATGTAAGTGCTCTGGTTTTCGGCCATCAGGAACACCTTGTCGTCGCAGGTCACTTCGGCCGTGCCGGACACCACGATCCAGTGCTCGGCGCGATGGTGGTGCTTTTGCAGGCTCAGGCTGGCGCCCGGTTTCACCACGATGCGCTTGACCTGGAAGCGGCCGCCCGCTTCGAGCGAGTCATAGCTGCCCCACGGGCGATGCACTACGCGATGGAAGGAGTGTTCGCTGCGGCCGGAAGCCTTCAGCTGGTCGACTACTTTTTTCACGTCCTGGGCGGCATCGCGATGCACCACCAACGTGGCATCCGGCGTGCTGACCACGATCAGGTCGTCCACGCCCACGGTGGCGATCATATGGCGATCGTGCGAACGCAGCAGCGAATTGCGGGTGTTGACCGCCAGCGTATCGCCCTCGCGCTGGTTGCCGTGCTCGTCATGCTGGCCGGACAGCCACAACGCCGACCACGAACCGATATCGCTCCACGCGCAGCTGACCGGAATGACCGCGGCGCGGGAGGTTTTTTCCATCACCGCGTAATCGATGGAATTGTCGGGAACCTTGGCGAAGGCTTCGGCGTCCACGCGCACGAAATCCAGGTCGCCATGGCCGGTGGCGTAGGCTTCGCGCACCGCGGCCAGCATGTCCGGCGCGTGCTCGCCCAGTTCTTCCAGGTAGCGGGCGGCCTTGAACAGGAACATGCCCGAATTCCAGTCATAGCCGCCGTCCTCGACATAGCTCCGGGCGGTGGGCTGGTCCGGCTTTTCCACGAACCGCTCGACGCGGAACGCATGGGTATCGATCGACTCGGCCCGGCGGATATAGCCGAAGCCGGTTTCCGGACGGTCCGGCCGGATCCCGAACGTCACCAGCCAGCCCGCGCGCGCGGCCGGAAGCGCCTGCTGCACCGCGTTGGTAAAACTGGCGGGATCGCCGATCAGGTGGTCGGCCGGAAGCACCAGCAGCAGCGCGTCCGGGTCGCGCTCCAGCGCTTTGAGGGCGCCCAGGGCGATGGCGGGGGCGGTGTTGCGGGCAACTGGTTCGAGCAGAATGCTGGCGCCTTCCACGCCCGATTCCAGCAACTGATCGGCGGCCAGGAAGCGGTGATCTTCACTCGCCACGATGATGGGCGCGCTGACCTCGGGCAGTTTCTGCGTGCGGGCAACCGTCTGCTGAAAAAGCGTGCCATCGCCGCTGAGCGACAGGAACTGCTTGGGCAGGTTGCGGCGCGAGACCGGCCAAAGGCGGGTACCGCTGCCGCCGCTGAGGATGAGGGGAATCAGCATGATCAACCTATCAGTGAAGTTATATCGTCCGGAACCCGCACGTCGCCTGGCGCAAGCCCAAGCCGCCATGAACGCCCGACGGATGCCGGAATCCCGGGACTTTACGCCTCAAACACCACCGCCGGAACTCAACGCCGGTCGGCCACGGACGCAAGCCGCTCGACCACTCGCTGCAAGCCATCCTGCCAAGCCGGCAACGTGTAGCCGTAGGTCTGCTGGAAGCTCCGGTTATCCAGTACCGACCACGCCGGCCGTTTCGCCGGGGTAGGAAATTCGTCGGACCTGATGGGCACGACCCGTGGCGCACGCGCCAGCAGGCCTCGTGCAACGGCGGCGTCGAAGATCGCGGTGGCGAAGCCGTGCCAGCTGGTGTGTCCGCTGGCGACCAGGTGATGCGTGCCGAGCATCGCGCTGCGCCTCGCCTGATCGGTGTGCTGCCATGCTGAGAGCGCGGCGAGCGTGGCTTCAACGATCAGGGCAGTGCTGGTCGGAGCGCCTTGCTGGTCGGCGACCACGCGCAGTTCCTCGCGCTCCGCGCCGAGCCGCAGCATCGTGCGCAGGAAATTGTGTCCGTGCGGCGCATATACCCAGGCCGTGCGCAGCAGCAGGTGGGCAGCGCCGCTCCCGCGCAGCGCCATTTCACCGGCCAGCTTGCTGCGTCCGTATGCACCCAGCGGCGCGGTGGTCGCATCGACCGGATAGGGTGCGGATGCACTGCCGTCGAACACGTAATCGGTGGAGTAGTGCACCACCAGCGCGCCGTGCTCGGCAGCCCAGCGCGCCAGTACGTCGACCGCCTCGCCATTGACGCATGTGGCGAGGTTCTCCTCCTGCTCGGCGCGATCGACCGCCGTATAGGCGGCCGTGTTGACGATGATGCGCGGCCGGACCGCATCCAGCAGCGTCCCGAGCGAGGCCGGCGCCGCAAGGTCGGCGACCATGGCCGTACCGCCGTCGCCACGCCGTCCGTCGCGGCTGGTCGCAATGACCTCGCCAAACGCGGCCAGCCCGCCGTGGTCGAGAAAACTGCGGCCCAGCTGGCCGTTGGCACCGAGCAGCAGGACGCTCATGCGAACACGGGCAGGCGTTCGGCGGGCACATCGGCCAGCACGGGCGCCTTGGCGTCCTTATCGGACAGCGCAGGCTCGCTTATCGGCCAATCGATGCCGATCGCTGCATCGTTCCAGCGCACGCCGGCGTCGGCCTTGGCGTCGTACATGGCGGTGCACTGGTACGCAAAGGTGGCATGCCCGGAGAGCACGCAAAAGCCATGCGCGAATCCTTCCGGAATCCAGAAATGCCGATGGTTTTCCGCCGTCAGCATGACCCCGGCCCATTGCCCGAAGGTGGGCGAGCCGCGGCGGATATCGACCGCCACGTCGTAGACCTCGCCGTCGAGCACGCTGACCAGCTTGCCTTGCGGATGGGGCCACTGATAGTGCAGGCCGCGCAGCACACCGCGTGCCGAACGCGAAACATTGCTCTGCACAAAGCGCAGATCGAGGCCGGCCGCGGCATATTTGTCGCGGTTGTAGCTTTCGTAGAAAAAGCCGCGCGAATCGCCAAACACCTGCGGCTCGATCACCACTGCGCCGGGCAGAGAGGTCTGGATGATTTTCATCCCACATGCCCCAATTCGATGAGGTTCACCAGGTACTGTCCATAGCCGGTTTTCGCCAGCGGAGCGGCCAGGCGCCTGACCTGTTCGGCATCGATCCACTTGTTGATATAGGCGATTTCCTCCGGGCAACACACTTTCAAGCCCTGGCGGTTCTCGATCGTCTCAATGTAATTGCCGGCCTGCATCAGCGATTCATGCGTGCCGGTGTCGAGCCATGCGTAACCGCGCCCGAGCTGCTCCAGATGCAGCGATCCATCTTCCAGGTAGCGCCGGTTGAGGTCGGTGATCTCCAGCTCGCCGCGCGGCGAGGGCTTGAGCTCGGCGGCGAAATCGCCCACGCGCGCATCATAGAAATAGAGCCCCGTTACAGCATAGTGAGACTTCGGTTTGGCGGGCTTCTCTTCCAGTCCGATGACGCGGCCCTCGGCATCGAATTCCGCCACGCCGTAGCGCTCCGGATCCTTCACGAAATAGCCGAATACCGTCGCGCCTTGCGTGCGCGCATCCGCCCGCTTCAGGCGATCGGTGAAGCCCACGCCGTAGAAAATGTTGTCGCCGAGCACCAGGCAGCTTGGGTCGTTGCCGATAAAGTCGCGGCCAATCACGAACGCCTGCGCCAGTCCGTCCGGCGAGGGCTGTACCGCATAGCGGATGTTGATGCCCCATTGCGAGCCATCGCCGAGCAACCGCTGGAACAGCGCCTGCTCATGCGGCGTATTGATCACCAGGATGTCCCGGATGCCGGCCAGCATCAGCGTCGCCAGCGGATAGAAGATCATCGGCTTGTCGTACACCGGCAGCAACTGCTTGCTGACTGCCTGGGTAATGGGGTAAAGCCGCGTGCCGGACCCGCCGGCCAGGATGATGCCCCTGCGTGTGCTCATACGCCCAGCCGCTCCATGCGATAGCTGCCGTCGAGCACGCGCTGTACCCAAGCTTGGTTATCCAGATACCAGTCCACGGTTTTTGCAATACCGCTCTCGAAACTTTGCGACGGACGCCAACCCAGTTCACGCTCGATCTTACTGGCATCGATGGCATAGCGGCGATCATGGCCCGGCCGATCCTTGACATAGGTGATCAGCGACTCGCGCTTGCGCCCGTCGGCCAGGGGGCGGCGTTCGTCCAATAGCGCGCAGATGGTCTTGACGACCGTGATATTGGTGCGCTCGGCGTTACCGCCCACGTTATACGTTTCACCCACCCGCCCGGCCTCCAGCACACGCCGGATGGCCGAGCAATGGTCGCCGACATACAGCCAGTCGCGGATGTTCAAGCCATCCCCGTACACCGGCAGGGGTTCGCCAGCCAACGCTTTCTGGATCACCAGCGGGATCAGTTTCTCGGGAAATTGGTTGGGGCCGTAGTTGTTGGAGCAATTGGTAGTGAGCGTGGGCAATCCATAGGTATGGTGGAAAGCCCGCACCAGGTGATCGGACGCGGCCTTGGATGCGGAGTAAGGGGAATTGGGCGCGTAGGGCGTGCTTTCGGTGAACTTGCCTTCCGCGCCGAGGGAGCCGTAGACCTCGTCGGTGGAGACGTGGAGGAAGCGGAAGGCGTCGCGTGCCGGGCTTTCGAGGTTGCGCCAGAAGTCGCGAACCGACTCCAATAGCGCTAAGGTGCCTACGACGTTGGTGTGGATGAAAGCAGTTGGAGCGTCGATTGATCGATCGACATGGGATTCGGCGGCGAAATTGATGACAGAGTCGGGCTGGTGCTTGGTCAGCAAGCGCTGAAGCAGATCACGATCGCCAATATCGCCCCGTACAAATACGTGTTGTCCATCGTCGGCGAGCGGCTTAAGTGTATCGACATTGCCCGCGTAGGTAAGTTTGTCAAGGTTTACTACTCGGAAGCCTTTGGCTATCGCCTGCAGCACGAAATTGGCTCCAATGAAACCGGCTCCGCCGGTAACGAGCAGTACTTTCATTTTCATATCGAACTCCCAGGTGGCTACTTATTTTGTCATATGGAAGGTTTTCTGGGCAGTTCGAAGGAAACATGTCGCCATGGGTCAAGCCTTACGGCTAACTTTTTAAAAATGTTACGCAGTATGTTGACACTTGAACTAGAAAGAATGGGTTCTGCTAGCTTTGGTAGCATTTGGAATACGGCCTAACGGGGCGGTGACGATATTGCTCCCCCTCATCTGGCCACCAGTGTTGGCGACCTATTGTTTTACATGCGCCACACTCATTCGTTGAGCCTGAAGCGTGATGAATAAGGGTGGCAGATAAGGATGATTTCAATCGCCCTGCTGGGCTTGAGCGAATGTTTTTTACCGAACTATTGCTTGATTGACATGCCGATCAATGTGCCCCGTACGACTCAAGCCAGACTTGTTTCTGCCGAGACTGTACTTCGTACCTGCAAGAGCCACCATATCCGCTCGGATGTTATTGAACGGGCGTCCTGGAGTCGGTTTGGCGAGCCGCGCGTAGGGGAAATCAACTGGCCAGCAATCGACGGTCTTGAGCACTTATAGGCATATCGCTCGCAGCGTTGTGACTCCACTTTAAGTCGGGGGGGCTTGATGGTCTTGTTATTGGCGCTTAGATATGTTAACGCATTTCGGCGACGGTTGTGCTGTCATCAGTGCATCAGACGGCTGATGATGCAGAAGACTGCACCTGCACACTCCTAGCAGATCTTCAGCGCGCAAGTATCTTCATGCTAAGAGCGCGCGATCTGAAAGGCTTAACTTTAGCAGTTCAGCTGGTGCAGGTAAGATGGTGGGTTTATGGCGCAAGTCATCCAGCCAAGGGGATGCGGATCGTATGAGGAAATCGAGAAAAAGCGGCTTGCTGGGCATGGGTACCCGGGCTATTCATGCCGGTCAGGCGCCTGACCCTGGCACAGGCGCGATTATGACGCCCATTTATGCGACCTCCACATACGTACAGCAGAGTCCAGGCAAGCATAAAGGCTTTGAATATTCTCGAACGCAAAATCCTACGAGGATGGCCTATGAACGTTGCGTCGCGGATCTGGAAGGGGGCGTCGCTGGTTTCGCTTTTGGTTCCGGCTTGGCGGCGGCGGCTACCACACTCGACCTTCTTGACAGTGGCTGCCATGTCATAGCGATGGATGACCTGTATGGCGGCAGCTATCGCTTATTCGAAAAAGTGCGTCGCCGCTCGGCTGGGTTGGACTTCAGTTTCATCGATCTTAACGATGGCGATGCGCTCAAGGCTGCCCTGAAACCGAGCACACGTATGATATGGGCGGAAACGCCTACCAACCCGATGCTTAAACTGGTAGACCTGCCTAAAGTTGCTCGTTTTGCAAAGAGGCACGGGCTGATTCTCGTAGTGGACAACACCTTTTGCTCGCCCATATTGCAACGGCCTCTGGAGCATGGTGCAGATCTGGTACTGCACTCGGCGACAAAGTATCTCAACGGTCATTCGGATATGGTGGGTGGAATCGTTGTGGCTGGTAGCACGGAGTTAGCCCAGCAAATGGCGTTTCTGCAGAATTCGGTCGGAGCAATCGCCGGCCCTTTCGATTCCTTTCTCGCCATGCGAGGGCTGAAAACACTGCATTTGCGCATGAACGCACATTGCACAAGCGCGCTCGAATTGGCCCGATGGCTGGCTAAGCATCCTGCAGTCGAGCGGGTGATCTATCCGGGGTTAAAGAGCCATCCACAACATGCGTTGGCGAAGCGGCAAATGAATGGTTTTGGCGGCATCATCTCAGTGGAAGTAAAAGGTGGTCTGAGGAAGGCGCGGCGCGTGCTTGAGTATTGCGAATTGTTCGCGCTTGCCGAGTCGCTAGGTGGCGTGGAAAGTCTTATTGAGCATCCGGCTATCATGACGCACGCCTCTGTGCCTGCCGCGAACCGTAAAAGACTGGGCATAAGCGATGGGCTGATTCGATTGTCGGTCGGTGTGGAAGATTTAGCTGATTTACGCGATGAATTGGCCATGGCGTTAGATAGATAGGGCCAATGGCCACAGTGATGGAGATATTAAGTTGGAGTTTTATGTTGCCAGCACCAGTACTTCGCAAGCATCGGGGCCATTCAGTGCGCTCAGAACATACCGATCGCTGGCGCTTGAACTTGCCAAGCGAGATGTTTTGGGCCGCTATCGTGGTGCCAGTTTCGGATTGTTCTGGTCGCTGATCAGTCCATTCTTAATGCTGATGGTTTATTCATTTGCTTTCGGTTTCGTAATGAAATCGAGATGGCCACAGGCGGCCCAGGGGCACGTGCATTACTCGATCATTCTGTTCGTAGGGCTGATAGTGCATGGTTTCTTTGCGGAATGCCTCAATCGCTCTCCTCATTTGATCACTAGCAACACCAATTTTGTCAAACGGGTAATTTTTCCCCTCGAAATCTTGCCATGGCCGATGGTGGCGTCAGCGTTGTTTCATACACTCATGAATTTTGTCGTGTTTCTGGCCTTGCATATAGTGCTTGACCACACTGTTGTGTGGACGATCGTATTTTTGCCACTAGTATTGTTGCCGTTAGTCTTGCTGACATTAGGCGTATCCTGGTTACTGGCTGCGCTGGGGGTCTATCTGCGCGATATCAGTCAGATCACAGGCGTATTGGCCACGGCGATGTTGTTTCTGTCGACAGCCATGTTTCCGATCGATGCATTGCCGCCACAATATCGCTGGCTGTTATTGATAAACCCATTATCCTTCATTATTGATCAGGAAAGAAATGTTGCTTTGTGGGGCATCCTTCCCAATTGGATTGGGCTGGGCATCTATACATTGTTTGCATCGGCTGCTTTGTATCTGGGCTATACGGTGTTTCGTTTGACGCGACGGGGATTCGCCGATGTCATCTGAGCTGGCGATTCAAATCGAGCATGTAGGCAAGGTATTTCCAGTTTACGACAAGCCAATCCATCGGCTATATCAGATGATGTCTTCGCGCGGGGCTAAGCAACGCTGGTATCGGGAGTTTCATGCGCTGCGGGACGTCTCTGTACAGGTGCGCAGAGGTGAGACACTCGGCGTGGTCGGACGAAACGGGTCCGGCAAGTCGACACTTCTTCAGATCATTTGCGGGACATTGATGCCATCGACAGGCCGCATCCAAATCAGCGGGCGCATCGCAGCATTGCTCGAACTCGGTGCTGGCTTTAATCCGGAATTTACGGGGCGAGAGAATGTTATTCTTTATGGCGCCATACTTGGACTCAGCCGACTGGAAGTCGAAACGCGCTTTGATGAAATAGCGGCGTTCGCTGAAATCGGCGATTTCATGGATCAGCCAGTAAAGTGCTACTCAAGCGGCATGTATGTACGTCTTGCGTTTGCAGTGGCAATCCATGTTACGCCAGATATTCTCGTGGTCGATGAGGCATTATCCGTAGGTGATGAAGCATTTCAGCGAAAATGTTTCGCGAGGATCAATCGGATTCGGGACGATGGTGCAACTGTGCTGTTTGTTTCGCACTCTGCCGGCATCGTTACCCAGCTCTGTGATCGTGCCATCTTGCTGGATCAGGGCGAACTGCTGACCCAGGGATCGCCAAAATTTGTAGTATCGCGTTATCAAAAAATGCTTTATATGCCGCCAGAGCGCGTCGAAGCTCTACGCGAATTGATTCGTGCAGAGCGCGAGGACGATGCTGAAGCGGGCGATAGTCCACGCCTGTCGGAAATCGAGCGGCAAGACGCAAAACTGGTTGCTTCGGCGGATCAGCCCCGCGCACCGAAGGATCCGGAAGACTCGCGGGGATGGTTTGATGAAGGGTTGGTACCAAAAAGTACTATCCGTTACGACACGCACGGCGCGTGCATTGAGCAACCGCATATCGAGACACCGGAAGGCCGCAAAGTAAATGTGCTGCGTTCGGGCCAAGAGTACGTTTTTATCTATCGGGTCGATTTTCGGGAAGCTGCTGCGGGAGTTCGTTGCGGAATGTTGATTAAGACCTTGACCGGACTCGAGCTGGGTGGGGGCGCTAGTAGCTTGCCGCAGGATTCGATCACCCTGGTCGAGGCTGGCCAAACTGTCGAAGTACGTTTCCGCTTCCGCTGCCTGCTCGATGGGGGTACCTACTTCACCAATGCGGGTGTATTGGCGCGTGTCGGTGAAGAGGAAACGTATGTCGATAGACTAATCGATGCGACGATGTTTCGTGTAATGCCGCAACCCGAACGCCTGGCAACGGGTGTAGTCGACTTCTGCATTACATCTGAAGTTCAGTTGATGGATCAAAGCAAGGTAGGAGCATGAGCCAGAAGCAACACGATCGCCGGCAAGCTTTGCTTGTCCTTGGCATGCATCGAAGTGGTACCTCGGCGCTGACGAGGGTTATCAACTTACACGGCGTGACGTTGGGATCGAAGCTATCAGAGGCTGCGTTCGATAACGAGGCAGGTTTTTGGGAAAATCAGCATTTTGTTTCGTTTCACGAACGATTGCTCAGTGCGCTCGATTCAAGCTGGGACGATACGCGAGAACTACGCAAAGGTTGGCTTGACGAGCCAGAGATGGCCGTCTTCCTAGACGAGCTTATAACACTGATTGTCAGTGAATTTGGCGATTCTTCGATCTGGGCCGTAAAGGACCCTCGTCTATGTCGCCTATTGCCTTTGTGGCTGATGGCGCTGGAGCGACTGGATATTCAAGCAAAGTTAATCTTCGCGATGCGCGATCCTGCGGAGGTGGTTGGGTCGCTCATGCGGCGCAATGGCCTTTCTGCAGCGTCCGCATCGCTAATGTGGCTTCGACATCTTGTCGAGCCCATGCGGCTATCGCAAGGCTTGCCTCGATGCATAGCGAACTATAACGAATTACTGGAGGATTGGCAGTCTTGCATAGCGCGCATAGCGGCAAATCTGAAGGTAGAGTGGCCCATTTCATCCAAGCATTGCGCGGCTGAGATCGGTGCGCACCTTTCAATGGATTTACGGCATCAAAGAAGGGAGCAGGCTAAGCATTTGCTGCCTCATTTATGGGCGCAGCCTTTGTTTGAAGTCTACGAAAAGTCTTGTTTGGTAGCGCATGACCAAGCGCATTGGCCCGAATTAGATGCAGCCCTAACCGAGCTAATGAATCAACTTGAATTTGCTCGTCCGCTGATCGCGGATATGGGTCCAAAATCGCTTCTCGATCAGCGACTGGCTGAGGCGGAGCAGGAAGGCGTCCTTAAAATTGCTGCAGCTCGGGCCGAGATGAGTAGGCTTCGTCTTGAGCGGGACGAAGTGCATCGTGAGCTTGGCGAAGTGCGTCGTGAGCTTGATGAGGTACGCCTCAAATCGAATGAAAATAGTCAACAGTTGATTGTCGCGCGTGGGGAGATCGCCAAATATCAGTCGCATATTAGGTTACTTGAGCAAGCGAACGAAGAGCTGAAAATGATAAAGGCCAGCCGTTCCTGGCGTTTGACGCGGCCACTGCGCGTGCTGGCGCGCATTATTCGCCATCGGGGAATTGCTGACGCGGATCGTGTAAAGCTCAAGCAGGCTTTATCGCCTGAAACAGTAAACGATATGCCTAATTTGGAAGTGGCAGGTCGTTCGAAAATTCAATTGGCACAGCCATTGGCTGATCGGCGAGATGTTTTCGTTTGGTCGGTCATTGACTGGCATTTTCGGATACAGCGACCGCAACATCTCTCACGGGAGCTTGCTGCCAGTGGCCATCGAGTGTTCTACATCTCAAATCTTTTTGTTGATCGCTCTGGCCCCGGTTTCACTGTCGATCCGCTTGATAGTGAGGGCAGATTGTTCAGGGTCCGGCTCTATCTAAAAGGTAGCCCAGCAATCTATCTGGCCATACCGACGCCGGATGCTCAGGAGCAATTGCGCGCGAGCTTGGGTGAGCTGCTTGCTTGGACGCATAGTCATTCTTGCTTGTCGCTTGTCGAGCATCCTTTTTGGCTGGAGACCGCGCGTATTCTGCCAAACCGGCGTATTGCTTATGATTGCATGGACCATCATGGCGGTTTCGCCGATAACAGTCCTGAAATTTTGGCGCGTGAGGTCGAATTGATGCGCATTGCCGACCTGTTGGTAGTGACGTCAGATTGGCTTTACGAAGAGACGCGCCAGCACAATCCGCGCCGACTGATGGTCCGCAATGCCTGTCAGTACGAGCATTTTGCAATGGAACCCGAGGCGGTTTTCAAGGACGAGCAAGGGCGCAAGATTATCGGGTACTACGGCGCAATCGCCGAATGGCTTGATTTGGATCTGGTAGAAAGAGTTGCCAAGTGTTTTGCCGATTGTCTGGTTCTTATGGTGGGTGCCGATACGGCCGGTGCGCAGCAGCGACTGAAGCATCTGACAAATATTCAATTCACCGGTGAAGTGCCATACGCGAAATTGCCGTTCTACTTATCCAGCTTCGATGTGTGCATGCTGCCTTTTCAGATTATTCCTCTGACACTCGCCACTAATCCGGTTAAGGTCTACGAATATTTGAGCGCAGGCAAAGAAGTTGTGTCGATTATGCTGCCAGAGATCCGACAGTTTGGTGAGCTTGTGCGCAGCGCTACGGATCATCAATCATTCATCGAGGCTATGCGCGCAGCGCTTGCAGTGCAGCCAGATCCCGAGGTGATTGCAAGGCGTAAGCAATTTGCTTCTGAGCAGACGTGGATGCATCGTGTTAATGATTTAAATAACGGCATCGCAGCATTAACTGAGCCACGTGTAAGCGTGATCGTGGTGACTTACAATAATCTTGATCTGACGGATGCTTGTTTAACTAGCCTCGAAAAGCATAGCGCATACACTAATCTAGAAGTGATCGTGGTCGATAATGCATCATCCGACGATACGGCTGCTTATTTGAAGACTTGGGCGAATGCCTCAGGTAACCGACGTATCATTCTCAATTCTGAAAACCGAGGATTTGCCGCGGCAAACAATCAGGGTCTTGAAGTTGCGACTGGCGACTATTTGGTGCTCCTGAATAACGACACTTATGTTACGCCAGGTTGGATTGCTACGTTGGTTGGTCATATGCAGCGGACCAGTACGCTTGGTTTGCTCGGACCCGTCACCAACAACATCGGAAACGAAGCTCGTATCGATATCGACTACACCGATATGGATGAGATGCTGAGGGCGGCTCGCCAATACACGGCTTACCATGTTGGCATGTTGACGCCGTTGCGAACAGCGGCATTCTTTTGCGTCATGATGTCAAGAGCTGTTTATGAAAAGATCGGACCGTTAGACGAATCTTTTGGTGTCGGATTTTTCGAGGACGATGACTATTGTCGCCGCGTAGAGCAAGCAGGATGGAGTATAGCTTGCGCGGATGATGTCTTCATTCACCATAATCTGTCCGCGTCATTTAACAAGCTGAAGCAAGAGAGGCGACAGGAGCTCTTCGAAAAAAATAGGGCGATCTACGAGGCTAAATGGGGTGCTTGGATGCCTCATGGTTATCGAATAAAGGAGTGATGCGCGTATGATCGCCAGTGGTTACACAGGGAGCAAAATTCCGCGAGTGAAACAACTCTCGTCAACAATGACGCTTGCCGATGGTCTGGAAAATCGAAAGGATAATTTCTTATTGTTGCGCTTTATTGCAGCCAGCATGGTGATTTATGGTCATGGTGGGGCTATAGCCAATACCAAAGGGGCATCGCCCGATTTATTTTTACGCCTCGGTTGGGGTATTTATTCGGGCACCTTAGCGGTTTGTATTTTTTTTGTTGTCAGTGGCTTCATGATTGCTGGTAGTTATCTGCGGCGTCAGCACCTGGCAGACTTCCTTTGGGCAAGGTTATTGCGTATCTACCCTGCATACTTTTGTTGTCTTGTAATATGTGCTGTTGTATTGGGTGCAGTCTATACCGCGCTCCCATTAAATCAGTACTTTGAAAATACCGGGGTTCTTCACTATGTCACTCAGAATGTCAAGTTGCAGACGACTATGGTGTGGACGTTACCCGAAGTATTTGACGGTAATCCTCATGATTCAGTTATCAATGGTGCGATCTGGACTTTGCCTGCAGAATTCCGGATGTATCTTTGGGTTGCAATCGTTGGTGCGCTCGGCATTTTATCTCGCCGCTGGCTTTGTGCATTAATTATTGCTGTGCTTTTTGGCTTGGGTATATTACGACCGGATGCAGATATATTTATGATTCCGAGTATATATCTACATTTGGCCGCGATGTTCGGCATTGGTACGCTATGCTATTTATTCCGTGACCATGTTCCGGTGGGCTGGCCATACGTGGCCGCCGCTGTAATTTTAGCCTATCTTCTGCGCAATACGGTTTTTTATCAATTTGCTTTAGGGCTGGCAATAGCTCAATTCTCCTTTGCGTTTGCTTATTGTCTGCCATGGTATGGATTTAATCGTTTTGGCGACTATTCTTATGGGATCTATCTCTGGGGCTATCCTATGCAACAAGCGCTTGCGCATCATTTCCCGTTAATGGGGCCAAAACATAATGCCTGTTTTGCGTTTATGCTTGCGCTCGCCATGGCGTTGCTGTCGTGGCATTTCATCGAAAAACCATCGCTTATGTTGAAAAGCCTACCAGGAAAATTATTTCGGTATTTTAAAAGTGTTTCTGGATGGTCGGACTCGGAGAAATCTTCCAGAGTGGTATCGAAGTTAGGACCAAATTGATTCAGCTATTAGCAAGAGCTTTAAATTCAAGAGCAATGTAGAAGTTGCTGCTGAATCTGGGAGATATTATGAACGTTGTTTCCACGAATGGTGATTCACCCATGCTTAGCGTGGTTGTGCCGGTCTATAATGAAAAGGACGTGTTGCCCAAGTTTCACGATAGGCTGTTATGCGTCCTTGAGAGTTTATGTGATCCGTTTGAAGTAATCTACATTAATGACGGCAGTAGTGATCAATCATTAGAGATTCTGAAATCATTTTGCGCGGCGAATCGATTTGTTTCGTGTATTGATCTGAGCCGAAATTTTGGCAAGGAAAGTGCAATGACTGCTGGATTAGATTATAGTCGTGGAAACGCAGTGATAATCATAGATGCTGATCTACAGGATCCACCTGAGATTATCCCGGAACTCCTGAGTCGCTGGCGTGAAGGCTATGACAATGTCTATGCTACTCGGCGAAGACGCCATGGCGAAACCTGGTTGAAGCGAGTTACTGCTGGAATGTTTTATAAAGTCATAGGCGGTTTGTCGCGAGTCAAAATCCCTGCGGATACCGGTGATTTTCGCCTATTGAGTCGACGTGCAGTCGACGCGCTTTTGCAACTTCGTGAGCAGCATCGTTTCATGAAAGGATTGTTTGCATGGATAGGTTATGACGCAGTCGCCTTAGAGTATGACCGTGATCCACGCTTCGCTGGTGAGTCGAAATTTAATTACGTTAAGTTGTGGAATTTTGCGCTAGAAGGAATTACATCCTTTTCGATTGCGCCTTTAAAAATATCTTCATATTTTGGCGCGTTCGTAGCGATCATGGCGGGAATCTATGCGGTCTCCGTCGTTATTAAAACCATGATCTTTGGCAATCCTGTGGCTGGGTACGCTTCGCTTATGTGCTCGGTGCTTTTTTTGGGCGGCGTGCAGTTGGTGGCGATTGGAATTCTTGGTGAATATATTGGACGTATGTTTAATCAGACGAAAAATCGTCCTCTATACTTTGTGAAGAGGTATTTTCACGCTGAATCCGGCGAGCAAAAGCCATGAAGCCAGGCGCGCTCTGGTATTATCGACTGAGTCCACTTATTATTGTAATTGCCGCCCTGGGCTCCACTTTTTGGTCGCTAAATGCTAGGCATTACTTTTACGCCGACGATTGGGGATGGCTCGAGCACACGGCGTTTGCCAACTGGTCGGACATTTTTCATCTATTTCCAAAGGGAATCTACAACGACCGTCCGGCCGGCGCGATATTTATTTTCTTGATGTACCGCGTCTTCGGATTGGATAGCCACGCCTATAATGTCTTTTGGCTCTTATTGCACGTTCTAAATTGCTTAATATTTTATAAACTTGTCCGCCAAATTTTACCGGCAAACCGGGCGCTAATAGCGTCCATCGTGGCTGCGGCTTGGTTCAGCACTCTCATAGCAGTGCACTGGGTTGGTGCAATTTTTGATCTCGCGGGTGCGACGTGGTGTATGCTATGTGTGCTGTTGTACGTGCAAGCTCGTCGCGCTTCTCGATGGGCTTGGCTTTTGTTGATAGGTGCGGCGTTGACGCACATTTTAGCGATTCGCTGCAAAGAATTCGCCATGGCACTTGTTGTGGTTTTAGCCAGTTGGGAATTCCTGGTGATCGAGAGTGATTCATTTTCCCGTCGACTGATACGTCTGGCGCCGCATTTTTTTATTACCGTGCTCTATGGCCTCATCTATATTAGGCTATATCGGCTTGACGCCGCATTTGTCTCTGACGGCGCCTACAAAATTGCGTTGTCCCCTTCCACTGTCCTTGCGAATGTTGCGTACTACATGTCGCAAGCATTTTATATGCCTGAGCATTCATCTCCATTGCTGGGTTATTTGCTTCTATTAGTTATCGTCGTAATTGGATTCAGCTCCAGGGCGGCATTAGCTGGACTGATATCTGCAGCTGCTTTGATGTCAGCGGTCCTCATCATGCCAAATCAACGCAACATACTTTACTTGTACGCGCCGCATTTTTTCTTGGCGTTTAGCTTATGCGCTATAAAGCCACGTAGTTTAGTTGTTACTAATCTTATGGTAGTTCTGGCTGTCTTATTGCTCGGATGGCCATTTTATTCTCATCAATGGAAATGGTCGCGCGATTTCTATTTGTCCACTGGCGCGTATAGTAATCGTCTAATGAATGACTACAAGCGTGAGATGAATGGTAAGCCGGTTCCCCACATGGTCACTATTGGAGTAACTCAACCATATTTCGATCCGTTTTCGTGGGGACGAGGGGCGGCACTGCGGTTGTACTATAGAAATCGCACAATTAAGGCGAATGTAGTGCAGTTATCAGGGAGCAAGGATGATCCATGCGAAAAGGTAGCTGGCGTGTGTTTGGTCGAGCGCGAAGGACATTTGGTGCTACATCAGTAAGAGATGGCTTAACTAAGCGTTGGTCATCTTAGTATTGGATTGGATGTGTCACGTGAGCTTCCGAGGCTCACTTGTCGAGCCGGAGTGAAGTTAATTCATGAAACATATCGTTTGCATTGTCGGTACACGCCCCGAAGGCATTAAAATGGCTCCATTGATCAAGGCTTTAAAGTGTGAGCCTTGGGCGCGAGTGACAGTGTTGGCAACCGCTCAACATCGACATCTTTTGGATCAAGTTTTGTCGTTGTTTGATATTTGCCCTGATGTGGATCTGGATATCATGCGTCCTAACCAGACCTTGCCCGAGCTCACCTCAAGGCTCATTTCTGGACTTGATGAAAAATTTGCTGAGTTGAATCCGGATGTTGTTCTTGCCCAGGGCGATACGACGACTGTGATGGCCGCCGCTATGGTGGCGTTTTACCGTCGGGTTCCCTTTGGTCATGTCGAGGCCGGGCTGCGTACGCATGATCTGGATAATCCATTTCCTGAGGAAATGAACCGATTGGTCGCCGGACGTCTGGCTAAGTGGCACTTTGTGCCGACGCATCGGTCTCGGGAGAATCTATTGCGGGAAGGTATTGCTGATACGGCAATACACGTTACGGGTAATACTGTGATTGATGCATTACTCGAAGTTGCCGCTACAAATCGGACGCTTGATATTCCGCTCGATTTGGATAAGCGATTAATATTGGTAACCGCGCATCGTCGCGAAAACTTCGGTGAGCCTTTCCGGGCAATTTGTCGGGCAATCCTTCAACTACTTGATCTTTATCCCGATATTGAAGTGATGTATCCGGTACACCCCAATCCAAATGTGCAATCTGTAGCGCACGAGTTACTTGGCACACACTCCCGCGTTTTACTCTGTGATCCACTTGACTATGCGCCATTCGTTGAAGCGCAGAAGCGTGCCTATTTGATACTAACCGACTCTGGCGGGGTGCAGGAAGAGGCCCCAGCGTTAGGGAAGCCTGTGCTTGTGCTGCGTACCGAAACCGAGCGCCCTGAGGCAGTAGACGAGGGTGTGGTTCGGTTGGTCGGTACCGATGAGGCGCTCATAGTCGCCGAAGCATCAAGGCTACTTGATAGCCAGAGTGCTTATGGCGAGATGGCCCGTGGTGTATCGCCTTATGGTGACGGTCAGGCATCTGAGCGAATCGTTGCAGTGCTGCGCCATGAGCTTGGGGCGGCGCGCTAGGTGGCTGGAATCGTGAGAGCTGCGAGTAGATTGGCGCTCGTTTATTTGGTGGCTTCGATCACGATTTGTTCGTGGCCGATATGTCCGAATTCCAGCGACCAATAAATGTGCAAAGCCACGTTGCTAAAGCCGTTAGAGTAAAAGTCATTCAGTAGCTCCCAGCCAAAATGGTAATAGCATAAGACTCCTGCGCTTGGGTCAATGGGATCACCATGCAGTTCCGGCGGAAGTAAATGGTGTATTTCTCCTTTTTCGCCGTCGAAAATGGCCCGAACAACATTGCTTTCGTGCAAGAGAATAAATGGAACCGTCATTAGAACCTTTCCTCCAGGTTTAAGGACGCGCGCGAACTCCTTTAGCGCAACTTTGTAAGCTGGTACGTGCTCAAGCACATCAAAACTCAGGACAAAGTCGAAGGCGGCATCGGAAAAGCTTAGTGCCGTAATATCCTCATGTCGTATGCCGCGTGAGTTTATGGCGCCAGGGCTATGATCGGGACCAAGATACTCGCTCTTGATCGTAGATGCGTATAGGCGGGACACGTGTTTAGCTAAGGCGGTCACCTGTTCCGTCATATAAATGCGAGGATTTCCAGTTCCGACCGAATGATCAAGAATCTTTGCCGTTAGACGCAATCGGTTGTTCAGTTGGCATTGGGGGCAAACCAGTCGCTCGCGCCAGTTGACGTCCGATCCATTTGAATATTTGTGATCATAGAGAAATGCCCTGACTCCACGACACACCCAGCAATAGCCCGGAAGCATCGATACGTCACTATGAGAAAGCTGTTCCTGCAGCTCAAGCTCTAGAGCGCGGCGTGCGGCAAATCGAGTCGACTGTGCCGCAAGAAATTTCTTGCATTCTTCAAATGAAGTTAACTCCATGTGCCAAAGAGTCGGAATTGGAAGTCGTTGCGAAATTAGTCGACTCAAACGTTTGCATATGGCAGGGCGTATTCGCGTGAACATCATCTCTCCTATCGCTAGCTGACTATATTTTTCAATGTATTGCGTGAATTTATTTTGTGCTGCCGATAGCCAGCAATCGATTAGCAAGACGCATCCGTCCGAACGCATCCAATGGACGGTGTCAAAAAAGTGAGCGAATGTTTCAAGGTCGAGAATGCCTGCCATGGATGATTTTGTAAATTATTGAAGCCACAAACTAGGTCGGAAAAATGAATTTATATTTTGCGATTTGTCGAATATCATGGATTGGAGATGTTGGCGCGCGAAGGATAATAAGCTTCGTTGTGGTTCCGGCCGTATCTACGATTGCAAACGGGCGGCGTATGCGACAGTGTCTCGGTCCTTCCGATCAGTCTTTACCTTAAGCTTTCCGTGCAGCTGTGCCTGCTTTATGAAGTTGAAATAATCAAAATTGGCGTCGCCGCTTGCTCTAAGCGAAATTTACGAACTTCTATACAGTTGATTTTTTGCCTGAACTTGGCTCTTGCCAGTGCCGTTCGACATCAATTAGATCAATGCTGAATGCTGTCAGCCGACATGATGTAACGGATTCGAACCCATGGGAATGGATCGTCAATGCTTGGATGCGTCGATGCGAAATTTGAGCGTAGCGTCTGTCTGGCAAATGCAAGTTGACTAGTGCGGCACGGTTCGACTCCATGCTTGGATTAGCCGGTCAGCCGACGAGCCGGCCAATTCATTGGATTTGTCTCATTCGATTGTCGAAGTTTGAAGATACCTAGTCCCTTAGGATGGCGCAACTTCAGCTGACGCGAAGCGGGCGACCCAGGTAAATAGCTCTTCCTGCGCCGTCGGCTGCGGAGTTGGTCGGTGCGGCCTAAGAGGCTTGTTCTTGGCCGGCCAGAATCCGGGATTGATCCCACATTTTGCAAGTGCTCGGCTGGATGTCTTAATTGGGGAAATATGAAACTTGAACGTCGCCCCTTGAGGCGGGTTCAAGATACCTTCAAATCGCGCCGTCGAGCATCGCCGCTGATGGGAGCGCCGATTTCGGGGGGGGGAGGGGGCGGTCATTATCCTCAGCCGGGACGCTGCGGAGCGGCTAGGTAGGGTAGACAATCGTTCATAAAACTGTAACCTTGCGCGAAGCTAACGATTTGAGATCCTCCTCCTCTCACCGTCTGGCGCGCTGTGGGATAGGTGCCGGGCCTCGTTGTTCGACAAGGGGTAAGCATGACCAATATCACTGCTTCAGGCAGCGGGCCACGTATTACAGGGTGGCGACGAGTTGAGGGTTATTTGCGTCAAACCTTTGGCATTGCCTGGTTAGCTGCAGCTATTCGCCTCTCTGTATTTTTACCAGTTAGCGCCTTACTGGTATGCTTTCTAGATCCTGCACTACATATACCGGTAGAGCCACGGCTGATCTGGCGCAATGCGCTTCCCTTTCTACTCATCATGGTAGTTTTATATGGAGCATGCGGAAGATTTCTGCTCTCCTTAGTCATTAGCACAATGTTCGGTTGGATCGTGTTCAAAGTGAATGCGATCAAGGAGCTGAATATGGATGCGCCGCTAATGCCTGCCGATGTACTGTTGAGTCATCAGATGACCCACAACATTGGATTCTTCGCGCACTACACTGGCTACCGCGCATTGCTGCTATTGCTTTTAGCGCTTGTATCCGTAGCAGTTACAGGACTGGTTTGGTGGCTAGAAAAAAAATGGTACCGCCCTAATTGGATAAGTCGGATAATATACGTCACCTTAGCGTTGACAGCGCTGATCACGTTATTCAATGGAAATGGATTTTGGGGCGCCGCATACAGTAGCAAGGCGTTGCCCGGCTTCGACAAGTGGGCGCCGATTTTGACCGTTCGCGAGAACGGTTTAATGGCAAGTCTAGTGAAGATGTCGCAGGCAAAGCCGCTCACCATTCCGAAGCCTGATACGTCGATAGTCAAGCAATTTGCCCGGGATAATAAGCCCGAGCTGGTTGAGCTTATGCATCGGCAACTCCCGGGCGAATTACCCGACATTGTGATTGTGCAAAGCGAGGCTTTCTTCGATCCAGGGGTCATGAAAGATGTCGATTTTGGCCAGTATGCCCCCAATTTCGAGCGGCTTGCGTCTACTGGAATAACCGGCAGCCTGACCACGCCAACCTATGGCGGGGGCACCATACGCACCGAGTTCGAGACCTTGACCGGTTATCCGATGGCGGCGTTTCCCCTCATCGCGTATCCGTACTTCGGGCTGGCGGCCGACTGGATGCCCACGGTGCCACGCCGGTTAGCCTCCATGGGCTACTCGACAGAGTTATTTCATCCGTTTCGCTCGGACTTCTGGAATCGCGAAGATGTCATGCCGGGTCTCGGATTCCACCATAGTTACTACGAGGACGCCTTCGTTGGGGCGCAGCGCGCAGGAAGCTACATTTCGGACCACGCTCTATTCGACACCGTACTCGCGCGTCTAGATCAAGCCAGCACGAAACCTCGATACATCATGGCCATCACGATGGAAAACCATGGCCCCTGGGACCGTGATGACGCGCTAATGGGTCCGCTTAAAGGCAAGCCACTGCCATCCGGCCTGTCGCCCCAGGGAAAGGTCGAGATGACTTATTACCTTTCGCATTTGGTCAATGGGGACGAGGCTCTCGGCGATTTCGCAAAGCGGCTTCTGGCACGTCCCCGTTGGACAATATTGGTGTTTTATGGCGATCATCTGCCGGCGCTTAGCGCCGCGTTCGCGGACCTTGGATTCGATGACGATAAGCTGCCACGCCACGAGCACACGCGATACATGCTTTTATCCAATCGCCCGATCGCGACAGATCAGCCACGCAAGATCGACCTGCATTCCTATGACCTTCCGGGGCTGCTGTTCGATGTTGCCGGGTTGCCCGAAGACGGCTATCTCGCGCTTTCCTCCACAATGAGGAGGCAACGGGTCCGAGAGCACGCGGAAAGCGGCATCTATGAGCAGCTGCAGTACAACGCCGCAATCATGGAGGTCCGTTGTCAGCACGCGCTGAGCCTATCGGGAGGGTGTACGTTACTGGGGTCAATAGAGACTGCCGCAAAAGCCATCCGATAAGGGCATTTGTGCGCAAGAACTTGCCAGGAGGTCCTGGGGTGTATCAAACCGGCTAGTCATGTCTGTCAAGGCGCCTCCGCGAGACAGGCCGGGCGTGGCAAAATACCGGTTTATTGTCGCTGGCCCGAGTTAATGAGCGTACCATTTTCACATCTTGACACGCTTGAAGCCGAAAGCATCCATATCTTCCGAGAAGTGGTAGCCAGCTTCCAGCGACCTGTCATGCTGTATTCCATCGGCAAGGATTCCTCCGTCTTGCTGCATCTGTTGCGCAAGGCGTTTTACCCCGCACCCCCTCCTATCCCGCTTTTGCACGTCGACACCACCTGGAAATTTCGCGAGATGATTGCGTTTCGCGATCAGGTCGCGGCTGCCGGGGATGTGCGTCTCCTGGTCCATATAAACGAAGAAGGTGTTCGCCAGGGAATTTCTCCGTTGGTGCATGGCGCGACGATGCACACCGACATCATGAAGACAGTGGCGCTCAAGCAGGTGCTCGATAAATACAAGTTCGACGCAGCAATCGGCGGCGCGCGGCGCGACGAGGAAAAGTCCCGCGCCAAGGAGCGCGTGTTCTCGTTTCGCAACGCACAGCATCATTGGGACCCAAAGCAGCAGCGCCCAGAGCTGTGGAATCTCTACAACACGCATATCCATCGGGGAGAGAGCGTGCGCGTCTTCCCAATGTCCAATTGGACAGAAATGGATGTATGGCACTACATCCGACGTGAAGGTATCCCGGTCGTTCCTTTGTACTTCGCCAAGCTGCGACCGGTTGTGGCGCGCGATGGTGCGTTGATCATGGTGGATGATGATCGTTTCACGTTACGCGAGGGCGAAAGGATCGAACAACGTATGGTGCGCTTTCGTACTTTGGGCTGTTACCCCTTGACTGGTGCCGTGGAATCCACCGCGACTACGCTGGACGAAATCATCGACGAGATGGCGCAATCGCGCTCTTCGGAACGCCAGGGGCGCGTCATTGATCACGACCCATCAGCGTCGATGGAGCGCAAGAAGCAGGAAGGATATTTCTAATGGCGGTACCTGAGATATCGAGGAGCAGTCGCCTGCGCTTCATCACTTGTGGCAGTGTTGACGACGGTAAGAGCACGTTGCTCGGACGTTTGTTGTACGACGCCGGTACGCTGCCAGACGATCAAATCGAAGCGCTGCGCCGCGACAGCCTCCGCCAGCATCCGGACGGACGGGTACTCGACTTCTCCTTGCTTACCGACGGACTGGACGCCGAACGTCAACAAGGCATCACCATTGACGTGGCTTATCGCTACTTCCAAAGCGTGCATCGTCATTTTGTCGTGGCCGATTGCCCAGGACATGAGCAATACACCCGCAACATGGCCACTGGTGCCTCACATGCTGATCTCGCGGTCGTGCTGGTCGATGCACGTAAAGGACTGCTGTCGCAGACTCGCAGGCATACATACATCTGCGCGTTGATGGGCATCCGCACAGTGATCCTGGCGGTGAACAAAATGGATCTGGTTGGGTATGCGCAGGATGTCTACGATTCGATCCGGTCTGCCTACGAGGCGCTGGCACGCCAGCTTGGCATTACCGTCGTGCATACCCTGCCGGTTGCGGCCCTTGGCGGCGACAATGTTGGCGTGCGTTCATCCCATATGCCGTGGTACACCGGACGCACCTTGCTGGAACACTTGGAAAGCGTCAACGTTGCGCCGCACGAATCGGCTGACTTCCGGATGCCGGTCCAGTGGGTGAATCGCCCGGATCAATCGTTTCGGGGCTACGCGGGTACCGTGTGTGGTGGTCGCATCAGGCCCGGTGATGAAATCGTGGTGCAGCCCGGAACGCAGCGCGCGCGCGTTGCTCGTATTGTCAGCGCCGATGGCGATCTCGCCGAGGCGCAGGCGGGTAATGCCATCACGTTAACGCTGGATCGCGAGGTCGACATCAGCCGCGGCGATGTGATCGCCATGGCGATATGCCCAGCGCCTGAAGCAGATCAATTTGCGGCGCACTTACTTTGGATGGGTGACACGCCGCTACTGCCAAACCGCGGCTATTGGCTGAAGATTGGTGCGCGAACTGTAAATGCGCGTATCACGGCCATCAAACACAAGGTTGATGTGAATACGCAGGCGCAACTTGCTGCGCACCGCTTGCAGTTGAACGAGGTGGGTTACTGCAATATCGATCTCGATCATCCCGTGGCCTTTGAAGCCTACGCTGTCAATCCGGCCCTGGGCGGCTTCATTCTGATCGATCGCCAAAGTCACGCCACGGTTGCATGCGGCATGCTGGATTTCGCGCTGCATCGCGCTGCCAATGTGCACTGGCAGCATCTGGATATCAGCAAGCAGGTGCGTGCGCAAAGTAAGGGCCAGCAACCGCGTTGCCTGTGGTTCACTGGCCTATCCGGCGCCGGCAAGTCGACGATCGCCAATCTGTTGGAGCGTCGGCTGAGTGCGAAGGGTTATCACACCTACTTGCTCGATGGCGATAATCTGCGCCACGGACTTAACCGTGATCTCGGTTTCACTGCTGAGGCGCGTGTGGAAAACGTGCGGCGCGTCGCGGAAGTTGCCCATCTCATGGTCGATGCGGGATTGATCGTACTGGTCTGCGTCATCTCCCCATTCCGCGATGAACGTAACTTTGCGCGCAATCTGTTTGACGAAGGTGAATTCGTCGAGGTATTTGTGGATACGCCTCTGGAGGAGTGCGAGCGTCGCGATCCCAAGGGCTTGTACCGGAAAGCGCGTGCGGGTGAAATTGCCAACTTCACAGGCATCGACTCGCCCTATGAAGTGCCGCTTGCGCCGGAAGTACATCTTCAACCCGCAGAACTGGGGCTTGAGGTAATGGTGGAGCAGCTTGTCCGTTTCGTGCTTCCATCCGTGGACCATTGAGCTGGCCTCGCTGTGGTGTATGGCGGGACTCTACTAGAGGTTCGGTGATAGCAGTTGTCCGCATGACCCATGAGTGTGATGAGAGCCCAATGAGTTCTGATGACAACCAATCTCCTTTTCTGATTTTCGGCGCTCCCCAGCTCGACGAATCGGATATTGAAGAAGTGGTGGCATGTCTGCGCTCGGGCTGGCTGGGTACAGGACCGCGCGTGGCTCAGTTTGAGCGCGATTTCGCCACGTTTAGGCGGGTGCAGCCATCGCAGGTCGCGGCCGTCAATTCGTGTACGGCGGCATTGCATGTAAGCATGTTGGCGGCTGGCATTGAACCAGGATCCGAAGTCATCACCACGCCATTGACGTTCTGTGCCACGGTGAACGCGATCTTGCATGCAGGGCATGTCCCTGTGCTGGCCGACGTCGATCCCATTACTCAAAACATCGATCCGCAGGCCATTGAGGCCGCCATTACGCCACGTACCCGCGCCATCGTGCCCGTTCATTTCGCCGGCCGCCCATGCGAGATGGACCTGATCATGGCGATCGCGCGCAAGCATGGGTTGGTAGTGATCGAGGACTGCGCGCATGCTGTCGAGGCTGCGTTCCATGGTCAGCCGCTCGGTACATTCGGGGACTTTGGTTGCTTCAGTTTTTATGTCACCAAGAACGTCACGACGGGCGAGGGCGGTATGATCTTGGGTCGAAGCGAAGAGCAGTTGGCGCGTGCGCGGATACTCGCCTTGCATGGCATGAGCAAGGACGCCTGGCATCGCTTCGGTGACCAGGGATACAAGCACTATCAAGTTGTGGAAAGCGGCTTCAAGTACAACATGACCGATCTGCAGGCTGCGATCGGGCTGCATCAGTTGGCACGTGTGGAGAAAAATTGGCTACGCCGACAGGCGATTTGGCAACGCTATGATGAAGCCTTTGCAAATTTGCCTATAACGTTGCCCGCCCCGCCCGATGCCGCGATGCGTCACGGGCTGCACCTGTATACCGTGATGATTGATGTTCGTCGCTGCGGTATCGGCCGCGACGATTTTCTAGATGCGATGAATGGCTTGCGCATTGGTACTGGAGTGCATTATCTCTCGATTCCAGAACATGCTTATTATCAGCAGCGCTTCGGCTGGCGACCCGAACAGTGGCCGCGCGCGATGAGGCTGGGGCGGGAAACGGTAAGCTTGCCGCTCTCGCCGGCCTTGTCGGACGATGATGTTGCGCGAGTAATCGAAGCGGTGAGATCCATCTTGCGCGCCTAGCCGTTTCCGGATCACCTAAAAGGCGGCGCAATTGCGCCCGCCTTCTTTACCGTAGGCAATTTAGCCGATCGCCTGTTCCAGCTCCGGAATCAGTTTGAACAGATCTCCAACCAGACCGATGTCGGCTATTTCGAAAATCGGTGCTTCGGCGTCCTTATTGATCGCCACGATGGTGCCCGCATCCTTGATGCCGGTCAGGTGCTGGATGGCGCCGGAAATGCCGATGGCCATGTACAACTCCGGGGCGATGATCTTGCCGGTCTGGCCGACCTGAAGTTCGTTCGGCACATAGCCTGCGTCGACGGCGGCGCGCGAAGCACCCACCGCCGCGCCGATCTTGTCGGCGAACTTGTAGATAATGTCGAAGTTTTCCTTCGAGCCCACGCCGCGACCGCCGGAAACGACCTTGCTTGCGCTTTGCAGGTCGGGGCGATCGCTCTTGCCTTGCTTGAGTTCGACAAAGCGCGTATGCGAAGGCAATGCGACATCCAGGCTGAGCGCTTCGATCGGGGCAGCCTGGGAGCCGTTGGCGGCGGCCGGCCACGATGCCGTGCGAATGGTCGCTACTACCGTGTGAGCGGCATCGGCTTCCACCGTGATGATCGCGTTACCGGCATAGATGGGACGCTTGAAGCTGTGGCTGCCTTCCACGCTCATGACGTCGCTTACCTGTGCCACGCCGAGCAGGGCTGCCACACGCGGGGCGACGTCCTTGCCGAAGGTGGTGGAGGATACGAATACATGGGTGTAACCGGCGGCTGCCTTGGCGATCTGCGGAGCGAGCGTCGCGGCGATCGGATGTGCGTTTTCGGCGCGTGCCAACGTGAGCACGCGACTTACGCCTTCGATCTTCGCTGCGTCGGCCGCAACGGCTTCGACGTTATCGGCAAGCACCAGCACATCGATGGCTTCGGGTTCAACCGCGCGGGCCGCGCTCACGGCGCGAGCGGTAGAGAGGTTCAGCTTGCCGCCCAGATGTTCGGCGATAACCAGGATCTTGCTCATAGGTGTCTCCTCGTCAGGGCTGCTTACAGCAGGCCCTTCTGCTTCAGCGCGGCAACCAGTTCGGCTGCATCCTTGACCATCACGCCCTTGCTGCGTTTGGCCGGAGCGGCATAGTGGGTGGTCTTCAGATGATCGTGCGTGTCGACACCAAGCGAGGCGAATTCGATCGTGTCGATGGGCTTGGATTTGGCTTTCATGATGTCCGGCAGCTTGATGAAGCGCGGCTCGTTCAAGCGGAGATCGGTGGTGATGACCGCCGGCAGATCGGCTTCGATCGTTTCCAGGCCGGCATCTACTTCGCGCGTCACGGTGACCTTGCCATCGGCAAGTTCGACTTTGCTGGCGAAGGTGGCTTGCGGGCGATCCCACAGTGCGGCGAGCATCTGGCCGGTCTGGTTGGCATCGTCGTCGATCGCCTGTTTGCCAAGGATCACGAGTCCGGGTTGCTCCTTTTCGACCAGCTTCTGGAAAACGCGCGCGGCGGTAAGCGGTTGCACGGCATCGGCGGTGACAACGTGGATGGCGCGGTTGGCCCCCATTGCCAGCCCGTTGCGCAGATGCGCGGTCAGGTCGGCAGGGCCGATCCCCACGACGATGACTTCTTCGGCCGCGCCTTTCTCGCGCAAACGCAGCGCTTCTTCCAGCGCGATATCGTCAAAGGGATTGGCGGAGAGTTTCACGCCGTCGGTCACCACGCCGGTGCCGTCGGGCTTGACCTGGATGCGGACGTTGTAGTCCACAACACGCTTGTAGCCGACCAGAATCTTCATCTTGGTTCCTTCAACCGGGCACCCTTTGAGGTGCTTGGAATGACTAAAGCGGTTATTCTAACCGATGCTCCATCCGGGCACGAATGGTCCACGTTCCTGGCGCGAGCGACCGGCTTTTCGCGTTCTCAGAGCGGGGGGAGCGCGCGGCGCAGGGCCTCGCGCGCGGCACTGAAAGAGAAGTGCTGACGGATGTTGTCGAGTCCTCGGTCAGACAGGCGCAACCAAAGCGCTTCGTCGTCGTATAGGCGCAGTACCGACGAAGCAAACGAGTCGGCATCGTCACCGACAAGGATGTTGTCGCCGTGATGCAACTGCATGCCTTCGGCAGCGATGCTGGTTGCCACCACGGGCAGGCCATGGCTCATGGCCATGTTGACTTTGCCTTTGACGCCGGCGCCGTATCGTAGCGGTGCCAAGGCGACGCGGCATCCTCGCATCCATGGTTCAATGTCGGCCACGCGACCGTGGATGTGAACCCCCTCGCCACTAAGTTTTAATCGTTCGGCCTCGGGGATATCTCCGATCAGATGCAGGGCCATATCTGGCCGGGCGGCACGGATCCGCGGGTAGATATCGCTGATGAGCCAATTCACGGCATCGACATTCGGCGGGTGGCCAAAGCCTCCGATGAAAACCATGTCCTTGCGCTCTGCGAAGCCCGCGTTGCGGCCAAAAACCTCGTGAACGTTGGACAGGAGTTCAACCTTCGCGTCAGGTGCCTCTTGCGATAGCAATGCCTGCTCTACCGGGCTGACCACCAACGTAACATCGCAGGCACGTATCAATGCCAGCTCACGCCGGTACGATGCGTTGGCCTGGCTTGCTATCGCCTTGTTGGTGGTGTGTTCGGCGGCACGTCGTTCGCGCAGAAAGTGCAGGTCGACCGTATCGAAGATCACCTTGGCGCGTGGCGTAAGTCTGCGCACCAGGTCGAGATTGGGTGTGGCGACATAGTGCCGGCACAGCATGACCGCTTGCAAAGTGTCGCGTTCGCCGGTCAGCCAGCGGGCAAGCGAAGGCGACCACGGTTTGCAAAGGGTATGTACGCCCAGGCGACCCAACTGGCATATCTCATCATGGCTGGCGACACGGTTGTCGGCCATGAAGCTCACACGCCAACCCATTTCGCCCAGCAATCGCATGATGTTGATCAGGCGCAGCGAACCGGAATCGCGTGAAGCGTCGGGCGTGAGGGCGTCGAGGATCAAAATATGTGGACGGCGATCATGATGGATCGCCCTTGCGGCTGGCGTATTCGGCGCCGGCTGGCTTTCCAGCACCTGGGCCCACTTCTGCGCGAATTTGCTTTTATTGACGACCTGATATTGCTTTACACCCGCTTGCAGGTCAGTGCCCGAAGTGATGCCTTCGAAATGAATAATCAGGCTTTCCGGCTGGTAAATGACGCGCTTGCCGGCGCCCCGCACCGCAAACGCCAGATCAGTGTCCTCGTAGTACGCCGGCGCGTAACGCACGTCGAAACCATGGATCTGTCGAAACAGCGCGGTTTCGATCATCAACGACGCGCCCGAGATGTAATCGGTATCGCGCCGATAAAGAAATTTTGGATCGTCAGGCTGTTCGAAGCGACCGTAATTCCAGCCGTCGGCGTTGGAAAATATGATGGCGCCTGCTTCCTGCAGGCGGCCATCGGGATAAACCAGCCGACTGCCGGCAATCCCGCAGCCGGGTTCCTCTCGAAAGCAATCGAGCAGGCGATCGAGCCAGCCGGGCGTGACTTGCGTGTCATTGTTGAGAAACAGCAGATATGAGCCGCGTGCGGCGCTTGCTCCAGCGTTGCAACTGCCGATGAAGCCGAGATTTTGCGCATTTTCCAGCAGGCGTAATCCGCCTATTTGGCCAAGCGTCTCGACGCCCGCATCGGGAGACGCATCGTCGACGATAATGACTTCGAATGGTGTCTGCGCCCCATGACGCGCAATGGAGCGAAGGCATGCCAACGTATAAGGCAATTTGCCATACACCGGTATGATGACGGAGACCAGCGGCGTGTCGCTTGCAGGAAGCGTGAAAGGCGCGAAAGCCTGCTCCGGCGACTCGAGTGTCCATGTTGGCGCGCTAATCGCACGAGGGCGAAATTCCTGTGCAATGCGTGCCATCGTGCCCCCCAGGCCGCGTTGAGCCACGCTGCCTGCGATACGGCGCAACAGGTAATGCAAGCGCTTGAGGCGCCAATTCAGGGGGGTGTTCAAAAAAGTTTCCTCTTGGAGGTCAGTCGGCCATTATCGCGTAGATGCCGGCTGATCGCCTTAAAGGTTCTGATAATTGGGGCCCGATCCGCCTTCCGGCGTAACCCAGTCGATGATTTCGTAAGGGTCTTTGATGTCGCAGGTCTTGCAGTGTACGCAGTTGGCGGCGTTGATCTGCAGGCGCTTGCCGGCATCGTCTTGCACGATCTCGTAGACGGCGGCAGGGCAGAAGCGGGTGCAGGGGTTGCCGTATTCCTCGGCGCAGCGGGTGACACAGATCGACGTATCTTTGACGTGCAGGTGAATGGGCTGGTCTTCGTCGTGTTCGGTGGCGGCGAAATAGACGCCGGCCAGGCGATCGCGTGGCGGCAGTTCGCGTGGCGCGTAGTCGCGCCTGGGTTCTTCCTGCTGGCCAAGCTTGTGCAGGGAGGACCAGTCTGGCTTGTTCTTCAATGTCCAGGGTGATTTGCCGCCGATGAGGGTTTCCCAGGCAGCATTGAGCATGCCGAACCATAGCCCTTTCTTGAAGCCGGGCTTGATATTGCGCACGCTCTTCAGCTCGGCCATGACTTCCGAGCTGCGCAGCTTGGCGTCGAAGCCGGCCGAGCGCAGGTCGTTCGCGGCCAGGTGTTCGGCAGCGAGCATGCCGCTCTTGATGGCCTGGTGCGTGCCCTTGACCTTGGGCACATTAAGCAGGCCGGCGGTATCGCCGATCAGGAGCGCGCCAGGCATCTCGACCTTCGGCAGCGATTGATAGCCGCCGGTGACGATGGCGCGCGCGCCCGCGGAAAGGATGGTGCCGCCTTCGAGCAGCGATTTGACCATGGGATGGTTCTTCCACTGCTGGAATGCCTCCCACGGTTGATAGTTGGGATCGCTGTAGTCCAGTCCGCTGACGTAGCCCAGCGCGATGCGGTCCTTGTCCAGGTGGTAGAGAAAGCTGCCGCCATAGGTATGGTTATCGGCGGGCCAGCCGAAGCTGTGCACGATTTTGCCGGGTATCACGCGGTCGGCCGGTACCTGCCACAGTTCCTTGATGCCGATCGAATAACCTTGCGGATCGCTGTGCTGGTCCAGTGCAAAGCGCTTGATCAGTTGCTTGGTGAGACTGCCGCGCGCGCCTTCGGCCAGCACCGTGACCTTGGCCTTGATGTCGATGCCCTGGGTGTAGCCGGGCTTGTGCGATCCATCCTTGGCGACGCCCATGTCGCCGATGCGCACGCCGGCCACCGATCCATCCTCGTTGTAGATGGTGTCGGCGGCGGCGAAACCGGGGAAGACATCCACGCCCAGGGCTTCGGCTTGCGGCGCCAGCCACGCGCACATGGCGCCGAGCGAGACAATGAAATTGCCATGATTTTTCATGCCTGGCGGCACCGGCAGTTTGCGTCCGCCGGTCTTGCTGAGCAGCCAGAACTCGTCGTCGGCTGCCGGCACGCAAATCGGCGGAGGATTGTCACGCCAGCCGGGTAACAGCGCATCCAGCGGCTGCGGCTCGATCACCGCCCCGGACAGGATCTGCGCGCCGATGGTTGAGGCTTTCTCGATCACGCACACGCTCACGTCGGGCTTGAGCTGCTTCAGGCGGATCGCAAAGGAGAGCCCGGCGGGCCCCGCACCGACGACGATCACGTCGTATTCCATCGTCTCGCGTTCGGTCATGGGATGGGGCTCCGTCGTGTGGCTTTAAGGGCTGCAGGCATATCGGGCGACCGCGTGGTGTTCCGGCGGCGGCCCGGACGGTATTCTCCGGATTCGCCTACTGCGCGGCAAACGGGTAGCCGCTTGCGGTCGGTTGGTTGTCCCTGGACATAATCGCGTTGGTTCCGCGCCGGAGTGTGCATGAATTCCTTACCGCCGATTGCCGATATCGATCTTCGCCGCGCTACGCTCTGCCAGCTCCTGCATTGGCTGGCGGCTGGCCGGGTGCATGCCGGGCAGCTTGCCGAGGTGTATCTGGATGCCATCGAGCGTATCAATCCGCAGCTCAACGCCTATGTGAAGCTACGCCCCGCCATGCTGCGCGAACAGGCGCGAATGGCCGAGCACCGCAGGCGCGACGGTATCATCGGAAGGCTTGACGGCATCCCGATCGCGCTCAAGGACAACTTCGACATCGCCGGCTGGGTCACGCGCTCGGGCCTGCCCGATGGCGGCCATCCGGCCGAACAGGATGCGCACGTGGTCGCCCGGCTGCGCGCATCGGGCGCCGTGCTGACCGGCAAGACCAACATGGACGAAGGCGCGCTCGGCGCGATCACCGACAACGCGCATTTCGGCCCGACCCATAATCCCCATCGTCATGGCTACACCGCGGGCGGCTCCTCCGGCGGTGCGGCGGCAGCGGTGGCGGCGGGATTGACGGTGGCGGCCGTCGGTTCCGATAGCTTGGGATCGATCCGCATCCCCGCCAGCTATTGCGGCCTGTTCGCGTTGAAGCCCACGCAAGGTGAAATTTCCACTCGTGGCATGACGCCGGCGGCGCGCCGGCTTGATTGCGTGGGCTTGCTCGCGCGTGGTGTGGACGACCTGACGATCTTGCTGCAGGTGCTGGCCGGCTACGACGCGGACGATCCACGTTCGCGTCGCCGCCGCGTGGCGCTCTCGCCGCCCGACTGGGAGCCGGGCCAGCTGCGTTGCGGCGTGTTGTCGAACCTGCCTGCGCTGGGCGTGCAGCCGGATGTGGTCGCCGTGTTCGAGGCGGCGCTGGCCAAACTCGATCGCGAACTCGGCCAGCGTCGCGACGTGGATTTCGAGGACTGGCACTTTGCGCGCGCCCGTCGCGCGGGATTGCTGCTGATGGAAGCGGAAATGCTCGGCACTTTCGCCGCGCAGCTGGCCGACACCGAGCATCCGGTTTCGGCGCGCTTCCGCAGCATGCTCGATTACGCGGCCCGCAAGACGGCTGCCGACTATGCCCAGGCCGACCGCGTGCTTGATGCGGCCGCACTCAAGATGCGCAGGCTGTTTGCGCAGATCGACGTGCTGGTGCTGCCGACCACGCCGCAAGGTGCCTTTCCATTAAATGGCCCGGTACCGGATACGCAGGCGGACCTCACCAGCTTTGCCAACCTTGCCGGTTGTCCGGCGGTAAGCATTCCCATGGGAACGCTGCCTGATGGCTTGCCGATCGGATTGCAACTGGTCGGTGCGCGCGGCTCGGATCTGCGTTTGCTGGAACTGGCCGAGGTGTGGTCCGCCACGCTCGACGCGGCGCCGGACTACCCTGTCCTCCCCTGAATAGTACGAATGTCGAGAAACTGACAACGTTTTGTTACGGCCTGCCCGGTAAAGTGACACAAACGGCCAGGCTCTCCCCATGCCCGCTTACAACCAGCAACTCACTTTTTTCCGCGAGTGGGTCAAACATCCTTTGCAAATGGCCTCGGTATTGCCGTCCGGGCGGCCGCTGGCGCGCATGATGGTATCCGCCATGCCGGCCCACGCAGGTTGCGTGATCGAACTCGGGGCCGGCACGGGCGTCATTACCGAAGCGCTGCTTCACCACGGGGTATCCCCGGCCCAATTGCTGGTGCTGGAATTGAACGCCACGATGCACGCCATCCTGCGGCGGCGTTTTCCACAGGCGCAGGTGCTTTGCGCCGATGCGCGCCACGTCAACGAACTCGCGCAGCGCACCGGCGTCCTGGCGCCCACGGGCGCCGATGCGATCCTCAGCAGCCTGGGCTTGTTGAACATGTCGCCGGAATTGCAGCGCGACATCATGTCGGCCGCGTTTACGGTGCTGCGTCCGGGCGGCGTCTTCGTGCAATACACCTATGGTTGGCACAGCCCGCTGCACGAGCAGGTACGCCGGCAACTTGGTCTCCGTTGCATCCGGCTCGGCAGGGTCTGGCGCAACGTGCCGCCGGCGCAGGTATTCACCTATGTCCGTGACCCTGCTTGAGTCAGCCGCCGGCAGCTGGCAGGTATTGCCACTGGCCGATGCGGACGTGCGTTTCGCCGCGCGCTGGCTGGCGCCGCTTGAGGCAGATGCCTTGTTCGATGCCCTGCTGCGCGAGATTCCCTGGGAGCGCCATCGGCTGCGCATGTTCGGCCGGTATATCGAAGCGCCGCGGCTAAGCTGCTGGATCGGCGATCCGGGCGCTGCCTACACCTATTCGAACAGTCGCTTCGAACCCCGACCTTGGCCCCCTTTGCTGCTTTCCTTGCGCGAGCGCGTGGAAGAGGGCTGCGATGCGCGCTTCAACAGTGTGCTGGCGAATCTCTACCGGGACGGAGGCGATTCGATGGGCTGGCATAGCGACGACGAACCGGAACTGGGATCGCAGCCAATCATCGCCTCAGTGAGTCTTGGTGCGGAGCGTCGCTTCCGTTTGCGCCGGCGCACGGTGCGCGGCGTGCGTGCAAAGCCGGTCGGCCTGTCGCTGCCGCATGGCAGCCTTTTGTGCATGGCGGGCGATACCCAGCGTTGCTACCAGCACGATTTGCCCAAGAGTGCCGATGTCAGTGCGGCGCGGATCAATCTCACGTTTCGCCTGATCCATGGTGCCGCGCCTTGCCGGCCATGATGCCGTGCAACTTGGATTGATCACGGGTGCTGGACATAATGCGTGGTCCCCCTTTTCCTCTCTGGCAGGCCCGCAATGACCGACAAGACCGTACTCAACGCCACCCATCGCGAACTGGGCGCTCGCATGGTCGACTTTGGCGGCTGGGACATGCCGATCAGCTATGGCTCGCAGATCGAGGAGCACCATGCCGTGCGTCGCGACGCCGGCATGTTCGACGTTTCGCACATGACCGTGGTCGACCTGCATGGCGCGCGCGTGCGCGAGTTCCTGCGGCACCTGCTGGCCAACAGCGTCGACAAGCTCAAGGTGCAGGGCAAGGCGCTTTATTCGTGCATGCTCAACGAGCAGGGCGGGGTGATCGACGATCTCATCGTCTATTTTCTCGGCGATGAGTTCTTCCGCGTGGTGGTCAACGCGGCCACCCGCGCCAAGGACCTGGCCTGGATCGAACAGCAGGCAAAGACCTTCCACGTAGCGATGCAGGGGCGCCCGGATTTCGCCATGATCGCCGTGCAGGGTCCGAATGCGCGCGCCAAGGTGATCGGCCTGCTGCATGAAGTGGACCGCGCCCGGATCGAAAAGCTTGGCCGGTTCGCTGCGGCGGCCGCACAAGGCCCCCATGGTGTGGCGCTGTTCATCGCACGCACCGGCTATACCGGCGAGGACGGTTTCGAAATCATGGTGCCGCAAGAGCAGGCCGCGATGCTGTGGAAGGAGCTGGCTGCTGCCGGTGTCGCACCTTGTGGCCTGGGTGCGCGCGACACGCTGCGCCTGGAGGCCGGCATGAACCTTTATGGGCAGGACATGGATGAAACCGTCACGCCGTGGGAAGCCGGCCTGGCCTGGACCATTACCTTGGACGAAGGCCGTGACTTCATCGGCCGCAAGGCACTGGAAGCACAAAAGCAGGCCGGTGTGCCGCGCGCGATGGTCGGCCTGGTGCTCGATGACAAGGGCGTGCTTCGCCATGGCCAGAAGGTGCTCACCGAGCAGGGCGAGGGCGAAATCCTTTCAGGCAGCTTCGCGCCGACCTTGAACAAATCGGTGGCGTTCGCGCGGATTCCGGCCAATGCATCGGGCAACGTGCGGGTGGATATCCGTGGCCGTGAAGTGCCCGTGCGCGTGGTGAAGTTTCCGTTCGTGCGCGACGGCAAGCCTTGCGAGGGCATTTGAGTGCTTGGGCGTACACAGGAATGTTTCCTTGTCCGCGATGTCCCCTTCCCGATTCTCCAGCAGTTAGAATCCACGCCTTAACCCCCGATCGAAACAACGACCACTGGATGCGACCATGAGCGCGAGCGAAATTCCCGGCGATCTGAAATTCCTCAAATCCCACGAGTGGGCCCGTGTCGAAGACAACGGCCTGATCCGCGTGGGTATCTCCGACCACGCCCAAGAGCAGCTTGGCGACCTGGTCTACGTTGAGCTGCCTGAAGTGGGCGCCAGCGTGCAGTCGGGCATCGGCGCGGCGACGGTGGAGTCGGTCAAGGCCGCTTCCGATATCTATTCCCCGGTTTCCGGCGAAGTGGTCGAGGTGAACGAGCGCCTTGCCGACAAGCCCGAAGCGATCAACGAGGACGCTTACGGCGAAGGCTGGCTGTTCGTGGTCAAGGCAAGCGACCGCGCCGAGCTCGACGAGTTGCTCGATGCCGATGCCTATGCCGAGCTGATCGAAAGCGACGACTGACCGGCACCTCGTTCACGCCACATGCAACGGCCGCTTAGGCGGCCGTTGCCATGTTCGCGCCGAGCAATGCTGGCGATCCGCGTGACCGGCGTCGCCTACGATGTAAAAAGCTTGTCGAAGCATGCGCGCACTGTCGCGATGGATCCTCGGATGCGTGCGGCAGTCACTGACCCTTGGAAGCATGCGAAGGCGTTCCAGGGTACGGCGATCCGTTCCTTGGGCCTCGCCCGGACGCCTTTCAGTCTAAATTCGTTCATGCTGGGAATGCCCCCTCGGGGCGCTTGAAATGGCATCATGCGTCGAACATCGGGCATGCCTGCGCCGGTGTTGCGCGTGTATCAGCACCAAATGAGAAAAATCACGTTTTCAGCTTGTTTTTGGCATTTTTTGGAATGTGCGTAACGGGTTCTTTGGGCGTTTAGACGGCTGGCGACATTATGTTTTCGCTTGCAATACATCCTTCGGGATGGTCACTCATTGGCCGGTCGTCCGGTCGAAGGGATTGATTTCATGGCGAAAATTTATTGACAGTTGAAATGTTCAGGAATAGCTTTCGCACCATATAACGGGGAACAGTACCGATGGTGGCATCGAAATTCATCAAGCCTTACGTAGAACACGGCGAAAAATCCGGCGCGGTGAGAAAGATCACTGTTTCGATTCCAATGCATGTATTGCGACTACTGTCGGATTTGCGCACCTACCGACAGGTAAACAATTTAAGGCACGCCACGAACAGCGATCTGCTGGTTGAGGCGTTCCTTCACGCTTTTACTGGGCAACCACTGCCAACTGATGAGGAGCTGAGACGAACTATGGCCACTGCCAAGAAAACTGCTAGGAAATCGGCTAAGAAAGCCGCCAAGAAGACCACCCGTAAAGTTGCCGCCAAGCGGCCGGTCGCCAAGAAGGCCACCGCCAAGAAGCGCGCCGTGCGCAAGACTGCCAAGAAGGCGGCCACCAAGCGCGTAGGCGCCAAGAAGGCCACTGCCAAGCGCGTTGCAAAGAAGGCCACTGCCAAGAAGGCAACACGTAAGCGTACTGCCAAGAAGGCCGCGGCCGCCAAGGTGGTGAAAGCCACCAAGACCTCCAAAGCCAAGAAGTAAGACAACAAGTAAAGTTCTGTCGATTTGTCTCCCTGCGGTGCCCAGCGCAGGGAGGTGCTTCGAAAGCGTTTCGTCCCGGCGTGATGCCGGGACGCTTCGTTTTCGGCCTCCGAAAAACGAAAAAAGCATGAAGGACGCCCATGCCGGCGCCGTGTCCCGCGCCTGCCGGCGTCAGCCGGCCCCAATGCCGTCCTTACCAGTAAGCTCTCTCCGCGCGCCGTGAAGCACCGCGCATTTGCCGTATCGCCGCAATAGCGCTACCTTTTCTCCATCCGCGCCGCGGCAGCTGGGGAAGCCGCTCCTGGATAACAGGGGGGAAGCGCGGGTATCTGATGCCACGCAGTTAGTGAGAGATCATGGATACCCGAAATAATCGACATGCGCGCTCGCGTGCGCGCGGGGCCGTCAAGCCCGTCACCATCGCCATTCTTGCCATTATCGCCGGCCTGGCCGTAGCGTCGTGGATCCTGATCATCAAGCCGCATGAGGACATGGTGAGCGGGGATCTGGGCAGCCATCCGTCCACGCCGGTCGTCCTTGGTCAAAAGGCTGCCGCACCGCCGGTGAATGTAGAGGCGATGAGCCTCAATGACCTGCTGTCCGAGGCGCGCAAGGCAATGAACGAACAGCGGGTGATCGCGCCCGCCGGCAATAACGCCTTCGAATTCTATTTGAAGGTGCTGCAGAAGCAGCCCGGTAACCAGGTGGCGGCCGACGCATTGCGCGAGACGTTCCCGTTCGCGGCCAGCAACGTGGAGCAGGTGATCAACCAGCGCGACTTCAATGAAGCGCAGCGCGAGATTGACCTGCTGGCGAAGGTCGACCCCACCAACTACACCTTGACCATCCTGCGCTCCAAGCTCGATGCCCAGCGCAAGACCCTGGACGAGGAACAGCAAAAGCAGCTCGACCAGCAACGCCAGGCCGATCTCGCCGCGCAGAAGGCGGCAGCCGACAAAGCCGCCGCGAACAAAGCCTTGGCTGACAAGGCCGCCGCGGACAAGGCGGCCCAGGCGCAGGCCGCGCTGGCATCGCAACAGGAGAAGGCCAAGCAGGAAGAGCAGGCCAGGAAACCTGCCGCACCGGCCAATCAGGTGGCCGAGGGTGCACAGGCCTCCGGGGGCGAGACCCGTGATGCGATTCCGGTCTCGACCATTCGGCCGCGCTATCCGACTACCGCGCTTCGCAACAACCAGGAGGGCTGGGTGGACGTGCAGTACACGGTCAATGTGGACGGCAGCGTCGATAATATCCAGGTGGTGAGCGCTGAGCCGCGCCACGTCTTCGACAGCGCTGCCATCGACGCTTTGCGCCGGGCCAAATTCTCGCCCGCCATGCGAGACGGCACGGCGATCGCTTCGCAGCAGCAAAAGCGCATCGAGTTCAAGCTCAGCAACTCGCAATAAAGCTTGCCGCCATCACGCAACGAAAAAGGCGGGGCCGCATGGCTCCGCCTTTTTTCATGTCCATATGGAACCGGGCCGGATAGGATCAATCGCCGCGATAACGTCGCTTGCGGCGGGTTTTGGCGGGAGCCGTCCGGTTCGCTGGCGGATCGTTTTCAACACCGGCCCAATCCACATGCGGCAGGCCGAGCATGGCGTCGAATACCATCGGCATCAGGTCCGTGCCGATGGCTCCCGGCGAGTTCCACATCGATACCATGCCGATGCGGTACTTCGGGAAGAACGCGATCATGGTGCGATAGCCTTCCACTTCGCCAGCGTGGAAGATCATGGTTTCGCCGGCGTAGGTAAACACGCGCCAACCCAGCGCATAGCTGGCGGAGGTCAGGCGGGCGCGACGCCATGGCGTGGCGCGCATTTCACTGGGCGTCGGCACGCCAGGCGTATGCAGGTAATCCAGCAGCGACTGCGGCAGTACGTCCGGCCGGCCGCCCATCTGGGCGATCAGCCACCGTTCCATGTCATGCAGGCTGGCGTTGACACCGGCGGCGGGGGCGACGCGGTAATAGGCTTCCTTCGGATCGAACGATGTCCAGGCGTGCGCGCCACGGGGACGATGCGGCCGTGCCCAGCTCTTGCTGCTTTCCAGCGCCTCGCGGCCATAGCTGGCAGTGGTCATGCCGAGCGGGAAGAAGATGCGCTTGTCGACCTGGTGATAGAAGAAGTCGCCGGTCTCGGCGTAAATCAGGTCGCCGATCAGGCTGAAGGCTACGTTCTGGTATCCGTAGCACTGGCCGACATTGCAGGTGAGGGTGACTTCATCGAGCTTGCGCACCAACTCTTCGTAGGGGACGTTGTCCTCCAGCATAGTGTCGTAGGTGTTGTGCGGCAGGCCGAGGCGCTGGCCCAGGATGTCCTGTACCGTGGCTTGGCTGGAAGCTTGTGCATCCTTGAGCTGGAAGAACGGCAGCACGCTGGCCAGTTTGGTGTCCCAACCGAAGCTGCCGTCATCGACCAGCAGGCCGGTTACCGCAGTGGCGAAAGCCTTGGACAACGAGGCGAGGCGAAACACCGTGTCGGGCGTGACGGGCTCTTGCGTGGTCGCGTCCGCATAGCCGATTTCGCGTTCGAAGGCCACTTTGTTGTCCACGACTACGGCGGTAGCCAGGCCGGCCACTTCGTTGCGTTGTGCCACGACGTCGAGCCAATGCGAATACGAATCCAGCGCCGCCTTGATGCGCTCCGCCGGAATGGTTGCTGCACTGTCTGGATGGTGCGAGGCAGCCTGTGCTGGAGACGCAGCGGTTCGCGCGGCGGGTGCCGCGGCAGATATGCCGGTGACGCCCAGCAAGCCGGCTATCACGAAAGGGACCTTACGAAAAAACTGCATGCTGCTCCGCGTACTGTAACGGGCGTCGGATCACGCCCCGATCGTTGGCTAAGGGTGGGCATCCACGCGAGTCGCTGAATTGTCCTGTACTTGGGACACGCTCACAACGACGTCAAGGCACTCCTGCGGTAAGCACCGGATCTGGATTGACCTGTTGCGGGCGTGAACGTTCCGATGTGAGGGCGCTGGCGTGCCCAGCGATCTCAGTGCGCAATGGGCAAAAGAACAGTGTCGCGGGAAGGAAGGCATCATCGGACGTCCTGCCTTCCAGGGAGGGCCAGGCCGGCATGCTAGTCTTGCGCCGCCTTCCCGGAAGCCGCCCAAAGTGAGCACGTCGTCCCCTGCTGTCGCCCGCAAAGACACTACGCCGATGCTTTCAGCGCTTGCCTTCTGCCTGATATTGGCGGCGTATTACATCATTCGGCCGGTGCGCGACCAACTGGGAGGCGCTGTCGGCTCCAGCCAACTGCCGCTGTTCTATGTGGCCACGTTCGTGGCGATGCTGCTATTGACACCGGTCTTCGGTGCACTGGTGGCGCGCTTCCCGCGACGGCGCCTGCTGGGCTGGAGTTACAGCTTCTTCATCCTGTGCCTGCTGGGCTTCATTCCGGCATTCCTGGCGCAGGACCGCATTGGCGCGCGGACGTTAGGGGTAGTCTTCTTCATCTGGGTCAGCGTGTTCAACCTGTTCGTGGTGTCGCTGTTCTGGAGCTTCATGGCGGATGTGTTCGATAGTCGCCGCGCGCGTGAAGTCTTTCCCTTGATTGCACTGGGTGGTATGGCGGGAGCGATCTTGGGGCCGATCGTCACCAGCGTCTTGGTCGGCTTGATGGGTGTGGCGCCACTGCTATGGGTGTCGGCGACGATGCTGGGACTTTCCCTGGTGCTGCTGCTGCGCATATCGGTGCAGCGCGCGCAGGGCGGCGCAGCAGAGCAGCCCATAGGCGGGTCGCTGTGGGCCGGCATGCGGGAGCTGTGGTCGCGGCCGTTCCTGCGCGCCATGGCGATCCTGATGCTCTTGGGCGACGGCGTAGGCACGCTGGCCTATGCGTTGGTGGCCGACTACGCCAAGGTGCACTTTGCTTCGACCAGCTTGAGGACAGCCTTCTATGCACATATCGACCTGTCAGTGAACCTGATCGGTGCGTTCCTGCAACTGACGCTATCGCGTTGGCTGTTGGTGCGACGCGGTGCAGTGTGGACGTTAGTGGTGCCGCAGCTGGTAAACCTGGGACTGCTGCTGATGGTGGCGATCGGCGGCCACGCGCAACTGGCCTTGCTAGGGATCGGCGTACCATGGGTGGCGTTGATGATGGTAGGCACGCGCGGGTTCATGTACGGCATGACCAAGCCGGCCAGCGATGCCCTCTATACCCGGGTACCGCGCGAAACGCGCTACAAGGGCAAGAATTTCGTGGACACCGCCGTATGGCGTCTGGGCGATGTGTTGGTCACCAGTGGTGTCAGCGGGTTGGGCAAGCTGGGAATCGGGCTGGGCAGTATCGCGTTGATGGGTGCAGGCGTATCGGTGCTGGCCAGCTGGGTGGCGCGCAAGGCGGCCACGGCGCCGGATCTCGCTCCCGAACAAGGGAGCGAGCAATGCGAAACGGGTCACGAGAGCATTGCCTGAGGCATTCAGATAATGCGTTCCCGGTGTCAGCTGGTGATGTAGCGTTGCAATTGGTCGATCTGTTCGGCCTGCGCGCTGATCACTTCCTTGACCAGGTCGCCGATCGAAATCACACCCAGCACGCGACTGCCTTGCACCACCGGCAGATGGCGGATGCGGCTTTCGGTGCACAGGCGCATGCAGTCGAACACATCGGTTTCCGGTGTCACGGTAAGCAGAGGGCTGCTCATGATTTCCGACACGGCAGTCTGCGCGGAGGAACGTCCCTGCAAAATGACCTTGCGGGCGTAGTCGCGTTCGGAAACGATGCCGATCAATTGCTCGCCGCGCATTACCAGCAAGGCGCCTACGCGCCGCTCGGCCATGTGCTTGATCGCTTCCAGAACGGGAACTTCGGGCGCAATGGCGTAGATGTCATTGCCCTTTATATCCAGCAAGTGCTTGACCTGACGCATGCCAAACCTCCCCGTCGGCCGCAGCATGGCCGCGTCGTCACAGTTTAGCTCTGCCGTGTTGCCTCGGTGTGAAGCGGAGCCTGCGATGCCGGCGGATGGTCTTCTTCGATGAAATAGAGCGGGCGTTGCTTGCTTTCGTTGTAATTGCGACCGAGGTATTCGCCGATTACGCCAAGCGCCAGCAGTTGGATGCCGCCCAGGAACAGGATCACTACCATCAGGCTCGGGTAGCCTGGCACGGGGTCGCCTCGCAGCAGCGCTTTGAGCAGCACCTTCAGGCCAAACAGGAAGGCGCTCAAGGAGGCGGCCATGCCGGTCCAGGTGGCGAGCTTCAGTGGAGCGCTGGAAAAAGAGGTGATGCCTTCGATGGCAAACTGGGCCAGGCGCCAGTAATTCCACTTGCTGCGGCCAGCCAGGCGCGGGCTGCGCAGGTAAGTGATCGAGGTCTGGCGATAGCCGATCCAGGCGAACAGGCCTTTCATGAAGCGCTGCCTTTCGCGCAATTGCGCCAGGGCCGCCAGGGCGCGGCGCGAAAGCAGGCGAAAATCGCCGGTGTCGCGCGGTACCGCCACGTCCGACATGATGTCCATCGTGCGATAAAACGCCGCCGCCGTGAACCGTTTCAGGCTGGTCTCACCCGCGCGCGCGCTGCGCGTGGCGTAAACCACGTCGTAACCGGCCTGCCATTGTTCGACCAATTGCGGGATCAATTCGGGAGGGTCTTGCAGGTCGGCGTCGATGACTATCGCGGCATCGGCGTCGACCCGGTCGAGACCTGCGGTCAGGGCGGCTTCCTTGCCGAAATTGCGGGAAAGCTTAAGCGTACCCACTTGTGGATCGGCAGCGGCCAACGATTGCATGATCAACCAGGTGTCGTCCCGGCTACCGTCGTCGACGTATAGCACTTCGCATGTCATCGGCAGCTGGCCCAGCACCTTGGACAGCCGGGCGTGGAAGGCAGCCAGCACGGCCGATTCGTTGTAAGCGGGGATGACAACCGTAAGTCGCGGCATGCAGGTATCCGTCGAAAAACTGGTGCAGTGTAAGCGTGGGCGGGCCTGGAGCTAACCCTTAGCGGCGCCGCGCCTGACCAGTGTCGCGTGGTGGCTGCCGGCTTTCCAGATAACCCGGGCCGCCAAGTTGGCTGACTTGTTGCTCGATCCAGTGACTGCGTTCCAGCACGTAGCCGCTCGGATGATCCACGCGGAAACGGTCCGGATTAGGCAGCGCGGCCGCCAACCTGGCTGCTTGCGCAAGATTCAGCTGCGCGGGCGCCTCGTGAAAAAAAATGTCGCTGGCCGCGCCGACGCCGTAGATGCCGTCACCGTACTGGGCGATGTTCATGTAGACCTCAAGGATGCGGCGCTTGGGCCAGGTCGCTTCCAGCAGCACGGTGAAATAGGCCTCCAGGCCCTTGCGCACGAAGCTGCGGCCGTTCCACAGGAACAGGTTCTTCGCGGTTTGCTGACTGATCGTGCTGGCGCCACGCAAGCGTTTGCCGTCGTCAGCGGCATCGATGGCGTTCTGGATGGAGCGAAAATCAAAACCGTGATGGAACGGAAAGGTCTGGTCCTCCCCGGCGACCATCGCAATCGGCGCCCACGAAGAAATGCGCGACCACGGAACCCAATGCTGCTTGAGGCGAAAGTCCTTCTCGCCGTGCACCAGGGCTTCTACCCGGCGCTCCATCATCACCGCGGATGTCCATGGCGGCACGAAGCGCAGTACCACGACCACCAGCCAGCTCAGCGCGATCCACGACAAGATCACGATGCCCGCGTAACGCAGCAGACGGCGAAAAGAGGGAAGATGCGGCATGGTCGATCAGCCCGAAAAGCCCAGTATAAGCGGCTGGCGGCAGGCCATTGTCCGGTCCGGGGCGCGGCCCCATCTCTGGCTTCATGAGTTCATCGAGGTCGTTTACGTGGAAACTGTGCTTGTCGAGGACGTGCTCCATCGTTTTTTGCTCGAACGCGCCGGCGTTCGTGGCGTGGTCGTGCGCCTCGGCGCCGCCTGGCGCGAGGTAGGCGGTCGCGCGGACTATCCCGCGCCGCTGCGGGAATTGCTGGGCCAGGCGCTCGCCGCCAGCGCATTGCTGACCGGCAATATCAAGCTCGACGGAAGCTTGTCGATCGAATTGAAGAGCGCGGGGGCGCTGCGGCTCCTGTTTGCCGAATGTTCCGATACCGGGCGCTTGCGGGGCTTGGCGCGATGGAATCAGCCATTGCCCGCACCTTTGGTGCTGAACAATCTGCCGGAAGCACTCATGGCCATCACCATCGGCCATGCCGAGCGCGGCCAGCGTTACCAGGGCCTGGTCGATCTGAGCCAACCGGAACTGGCCGCCGCGCTGGAGAATTATTTTCAGCAATCCGAGCAGTTGCCGGCGCGCATCGTGCTTGCTGCCGATGCGCGGCACGCGGTGGGCCTTATGTTGCAGAAACTGCCTGGCGATGGCGGTCGCGATGGCGTGCAAGATGAAGATGCGTGGCCGCGTATCGAGCATCTGACCGCGACCCTGGGTGGCGATGAGTTGCTGGCTACACCGCCGGAACAGCTGCTTTATCGCTTGTACCACGAAGAAACGGTACGCCTGTTCAAGCCGCGACCGCTGGCTTTCGGCTGCAGCTGTTCGCGAGAGCGCGTGGAAGCGATGCTGCGCTCGTTGGGCCGCGCTGAAATCGAGGCTACTTTGGAAGCACGGGACGGCGTGATCGAAGTGACCTGCGAATTCTGTGCGCGCGTCTACACCTTTGACCGCGTGGATGCCGAGCATCTGCTGAGTGGCGGTACGGCGGCGAATTCGACGTTGCAGTGATGGTGGACGCCGCCGGGGACCTGGATCTCGATCAACCAGTCACGCTGGCTGTCCCCAGCCATACCTCTGCCGGTTGCGGCCGGGCGAACAGGAAGCCCTGGCCGTAGCGGCAGCCGATATGTCGCAATGCCTGGCGTTGTGCTTCTTCTTCGATGCCTTCGGCGATCACTTGCATGTGCAATGAGTCGGCCAGTACCTGGATCGCCCGCACCACCGGCACGCTATGGCTGCCGGCGATGGCCAGTTCGATGATGAAGCTGCGGTCGATCTTGAGCGTTTCGATCGGGTATTGATGCAGATAGCTCAGCGAAGAGTAGCCGGTACCGAAATCATCCAGCGCGATGCTCACGCCGTGCTGGCGCAAGTTGTCGAGCATACGCTTTACCTGCGCGGGATTTTCCAGCAGCGTGCGCTCGGTTACCTCGATGCGCAGCGAGCGCGGGTTGACCCGGTGGCTGCGCAGCAGGTCGAGCAGGCGATCGTCCAGATCGGATTGGCGGAAGTGCCGGCCTGATACGTTGAGGCTGACGAAGCCGTCGGTGCCGGCCAGCAGGCTCACCTGCGAGGCGACCTGTTCGAAGATCTGCCAGTCGATAGTTTCCGCACTGCCGTTTTCTTCGGCTACGGCCAGGAAATCGCCTGGACAAAGCAGGCCGCGATCGGGATGGCGCCAACGCAGCAGCGCTTCGTAACCGACGGTGCGTCCGTCTTCCAGCGCCACGATCGGCTGGTAGAACGGCACGAATTCGTTACGGCTGAGCGCACGGCGCAAGTCGCCCTCCATTTCCAGCAGCGACAGCACCTCGCGCCGCAGGCGGTCATCGAAGACGGCGGCGCGATGGCGGCCTTCGTCCTTGGCGCGGTACATGGCCGCGTCTGCGTCGCGCAGCAGTTCTTCCGGTTGCTGGTAATGCGGGCTGGGCAGGGCGATGCCGATCGAAGCTGAAGTGAAAATTTCCTTGATGCCGAGCCGAAATGGCACGTGCAATTCCGCGATGATGCGTTCGGCCACCAGGCTGGCCTTGCCGAGGTCGCTGATATCTTCCAGCAGGACGGCAAATTCGTCTCCACCCAGGCGCGCTACCAGATCGCGTGTTTTCAGGCATGCGCGGATGCGGCTGCCGGCCTGGAACAGCAGGTCGTCGCCGATCAGGTGGCCGACCGAATCGTTGATGACCTTGAAGCGGTCCAGGTCGATGAACAACACGGCAAATAGTTTGTTCGGATCGGCGTGATAGGCCTGCAACGCCTGCCCCAGGCGTTGCAGCAGCAAGGTGCGGTTGGGCAGGCCGGTCAAGGAGTCGTGCAGGGTTTCGTACATCAGCCTGCGTTCGACACGTTCGCGTTCGGCGATCTGTTCGCGCAGGTCGCGGTTGGCCAGCGCCAGCGCGCGCGTGCGTTCGGTGACGCGGCGTTCCAGATTGACGTAAGCCTGCTTCAGCGATTCGCTGGTCTGCTTGCGCTGCAGAGCATTGGCGATGTGGTAGCTCACGAAGGTGAGCAATTCCTGGTCGCGCGTGTCGTAGATGTGCTTGGGCGAATAGCTCTGTACGGCGAGCACGCCCATCACGCGATCGTCCCATATCAGCGGCACGCCCAGCCAGCACACCGATTTGGCACCCAGTTCCGCGCATTCGCCGCTTTCGGCGAGCCGCTCGAAGGCCTGTCGGTCGGCGAGTAGCGGCTTGCCGTGCTTGAGCACGTATTCGGTAGCGCCGTTGCCGATCGGTCGTGGCAGGCGCGTGGTTTCGATCTCGTCGATCGAATAGGGAAAGACGATGTTTTCGCCGCTCTCGTCGCGTAATGCGATGTAGAAGTTGCGCGCATACAGCAGGCCGCCCACCACGCGGTGCACGGCAGCATAAAAATTTTGCTGGCTCTCCGGCGCGCTCGCCAGTTCCGCAATGCGGAACAGCGCCGATTGCAGCCGCTCGCCACGCTGGCGCTGCAGCACTTGTTGGCGCAGCACGCGATTGGTGGCGCGCAGCGCCGCGGTGCGGTCGGCAACCCTGCGTTCCAGTTCGGCATGCGCCTCGCGGCGCTCCAGGGCGGTCTGCATATGTTGCGCCACGTAGCTGAGCAGGTCGCGGTCCTGCCGCGTGTAGTGGGTGTCGGCCCGGTAGCTTTGCACGGTGATGCCGCCGACCACCTGGTTGCCGCGTAGCAACGGCACGCCCAGCCAATGCTCGCAGGCCGGGCCGATAAGGTTGAAGCGACCTTCCAGCTGGTGGGCCAGCTCTTCCACGGAGCCCATGATCGGCTGAGTACTCTGCAGGAGGTTCCAGGTGAGGCTATGTCGCATTTCCTGCAGCGGATGGCTTGCGTCCGGCGCCGGCGGTTTTGGGTCGACCGTATCCACGTAATAGGGAAAGCGCACGCTGTCCGTAGCCGGGTCGTAGAGAACGATGTAGAAATTTTCCGCGTACATCAGCATGCCGACGATAGCGTGCAGCGATTGCATCATTTCGGTCATGTTGTGCGCGGTGCCGGCAAGCTCGGCGATGGCATACAGGGCGCGCTGCAGGCGTTCGGCCATGGCCAGCCTGGAAATCGCTTCATACAGGCGGCCAGTCTCGCTCAGCTGGCGCAGGCGAGTGCTGGCGAGCCGGCCCAGCCAGGCCAGCTCTTCGCTGGATGCGGCGGACAGTTGCGAAGGTATGCTCTCTACTACCAGGGTTTGCAGGGTTTGGGGGTCCTTGGCGAGGCTGAGCCTGCCGGATGCCGGCGGCACATCGTCTGCTTCAGCAGACCAGCGCAAATCGCCCCGAACGTCAAAACAGGCCAGCGCCGTCCTGCAATGTTCCAGCACGCTGTCCGCGTCGGCGGCCTGGAACAGCTTTTCCACGGTTTCACGCAACGGCGCCGGGGTGGCCCCGGTTGCCGTTGGCGGGAAGTCGCAGCTGTCAGGAACTGAACTCATGTCAAACGAGCGGGTCCATGCGCGGTATCTCGGTTGACTATATATCGTGACGATACCGTGATGTTGCCCGGGATCATGACATAAACCAGGTGGCCAGAGACCCGATTCCATGCATTCCTCGTGCCAGCAAGTCATTGTTCATGGTGTGATTTGGCCTATTGCGGCACAAAAAAGCGGGTGGCCCAGGGTGTTAGTAAAAAGTAAAATGAGGTACACTTGCATCCGGGAGTCCGTGCCTCGCCGAGGCGCGGAATAAAGTCTGTTGGATTCACTCTGAATTTCTGTTCATGCGCCGACTGTTGCTGACATTGCCGCTGCTCTGCATGCCGCTCATCGCGGCAGGCCAGGCAGTGGACGGCAACCTAGGTGGCGTCGCCTGGTTGCAGCAGCAAACCCTGAAATCCGCGCAGCAGCCGATGCAAGGTTCGCTGCTGGTGCAATCGCAGAACACGACCACCGCGAATGCGCAGAACGACACATCGCTGTCGCTCAACCCGCTCGCTGGCGGCACGGTCTCATCCAGCACGGTGCAATATGGCCTTGCACCAAACGTCACCGCACAGGCCGGTGTCACCCAGCGCTCCTGGGCGACGCAGCCGCGCCTCATTGGCAGCGAGGTCGGTGCTACCTATAACGCCGGCCGCTACAGCCTCGGCGTAAGCGTCGCGCAGGACCAGGTGCCTAATACCACGCCGCTGCCGCGCGTGCTGCCGGGGGCGGTAACCGGTGTCAACGGATTGCCTGATTTCGATAGCAGCACGCAGGTCAACGCGCGCGGCCGCTTTGCGCTCAACGGCAGCAGTGGTGTGCTGCTAGGCGCCAGCGTGGGGCGTATCCACTTGCTGCCCGGCAACCTGATGGGGCTTAGCACGCTCGATCAGAAGGCGTTGAGCTTTGGCGTAGATCATGGCCCGATCAGCGGCAACATCATTGGTCGCACGATGCAGCCTGAGCCAGGCATGCCGAACAGTTTCACCGCAGACCGGCGCTGGAACAGCATCGACCTGGGCGTAACATGGCGCTTGCCCTGGCAAGGTTCGTTGAGCTTCGGTGCGCAAAATATCTGGTCGTCCGGCAATGCAACCAATGTGCCGGCTGGCCCACCCGAACCGGATCAGTCACGCACGCCATATGTGCAGTATCACCAGGATCTGTAGTTCGAAGATTTGACACGAAAACGCCTCCGCTTGCCGGAGGCGTTTTTGCTGTGCGCCCGGCAGGGCGCACTTGCTTGGAGGTGAAAGTCCTCTACTCGCCCGGCAAGGGGGAAGAGTTAGCCAGAGGCAAGGGCGGAAGGGTGACCGACCGTCTGGAGGAAGCCCGAGGCAAAGCGCTGGCCTGACGAACAGGAAGCGGATGCGAGGCGACGTGGTGGGGTGAGGCAGCAGAAAAGGCTAAAGCCCAATACCTGCACGGAACATCACGGCGTAGATCCGACAGGCATAAGCGTGAAGGCAGGTGCGCCATACCCGGGGAGATCTCGCCTCATGCCCGAAAGGGTGACGTGGCAACACGGAGCGAGAAGTCAGCCGAGGCCATAGTAGGTGCAGCACGACCGAAGGGCCGAACACGAGAGACCGCAATTAGGACGATGTACCTCGATGATCGACGACGACGCAGAAGCTCGGGAGACCGAGGCCCACACGCAGGGAGCGGAACAGTATTCCGCAAGTGGCGCGTGCGGTGCAGAGTCGATCACGGCGGACGTTGGGCAAACGAACGCGGGGATGCCACGGCTGATGGAAGCCGTGGTGGAACGTAGCAATGTCTGGGCGGCATCTCAGCGAGTCGTACGCAACGGTGGCGGGCCGGGGGTCGATGGCCAAACGGCAGGATCGTTGAAAGACTGGCTGAGGACGCATTGGCCCAGTGTCCGAGCAGCATTGTTGTCAGGCGATTACCGGCCGTCGGCGGTACGCGCGGTGGATATCCCCAAGCCTTCGGGCGGGATACGCACTCTGGGTATCCCGACGGTGCTGGATCGGTTGATTCAACAAGCGCTGCTACAAGTCCTTCAACCCACCGTTGAACCCACGTTCTCATCATCCAGCTATGGCTTCCGTCCCGGACGGAGTGCCCACCAAGCCTTAAAGGCGGCCAAGCGGTATGTGCAGGAAGGTCGTCAGTGGGCAGTAGATCTGGATTTGGAGAAGTTCTTTGATCGCGTGAACCACGACATCCTGATGTCGCGGGTGGCGCGGCACGTGGACGACGAGCGGGTGCTCAAGCTAATCCGTCGATATCTGGAAGCGGGATGGATGCGCGAGGGGGTGGAAGGGGCGCGGAACAGGGGCACGCCCCAAGGCGGTCCGTTGTCGCCGCTGCTCTCGAACATCCTGCTCACGGATTGGGACCGTGAACTGGAACGTCGAGGTCATGCCTTCTGTCGCTACGCGGACGACTGCAACATCTACGTCCGAAGCGAAGTGGCAGGCAGACGTGTGATGGCGCAGATGAAAGTCTTCCTGCAAAAGCGTCTGAAACTGCACATCAATGAAGCGAAGAGCGCGTGCGCCCGACCGTGGAAACGAAAGTTTCTCGGATACACCCTGACGGCCGTGGGGAAGATCCGTCTGCGCTTTGCCCGGGAAAGTGTGGCGAAGTGGCGCGATCGCATCCGCGAACTGCTGCGTCAGGGACGAGGGCGAAGCCTGACTCGCACTATCGAGACACTGAATCCGGTGTTGCGTGGATGGGTCAGCTACTTCCAACTCAGCGAGAGCCGGGTGGCATGGGAGGAACTGGATGTGTGGTTGCGCCGGCGGCTTCGGTGTCTGATCTGGGATCAGGCGAAAACCCGGCAGCGACGTACTGCACTGCTACGACAAGGTGGGATCGACCCCGTGCGTGCGTGGCATTCGGCCCGCAATGGGCATGGCTCATGGTGGAATGCCGATGCGTTGCATATGCGGGTGGCGTTCCCGAACGCCTTCTTCCATAAGCAAGGTCTGGTCTGTCTGACCGACACTGTTCGATATCTTCAGCGTCACTCGTGAACCGCCGTATGCGGAACCGCACGTACGGTGGTGTGGAAGGGGGCCGGATTACCGGTTCCCTATCCGATTCTGCGCAGCTGACTTTTTAATGAAAGCGGGATAACAGACCAGCGTCCATCGTCGCGCGAATTCCGCCGCCCATTCCTCACTCCTGCTTTCGAATCCGAAGGTCGCCGCTGAAGGTTTCGATATTGATCTTGCCGTCACCGCCGCCGGCCACCGCATCGAGGGTGCTACCTGGGCCATGTTCGGGCCGCGTCGGTGAGCCAAAGTCGCTGCGCAAGTCGCCGCTGAAAGTGCTGGCGTGCACATGGCTGCTCAGCGAGCCAGGGAATTGCAATTGGAGATCGCCGCTCATGCTGTCGATGCTCATCGTGCCGCCCGTGGCCAGGCCGCCGGCAAGCTGCACATCGCCCGAAACCGTGCTGAGGCTGAGTTGCCGCCACGGGCCGCCACCTGCCTGGATATGACCGGAAACGGTCTGCAGGTCGACCACGGTGCCCAGAGCCGGCGCCAGAATATCCCCGCTCACGGTCTGCAGCTTGGCCTGTTTGGCCTGGCCGGAGAAGGCGACGTTGCCGCTGACTGTCACTACGTTGAGCATGGGTGTCTGCGCATGGATGCGCACGCGGCCGCTTACTGAATTCACTTCGATATCGCCGCCGTCGATGCCGTCGAGGCTGAGCGGCGCGCTGATGACGTTCACCTTGATTGACGCACCGCGTGGCACGTTGACGTCCAGGGTGGTGGCTGACATGGCCTTGTCGCCGCCCCAGTCGAACCAGCCGTCATGTCCGTGCGCCTGCACGTTGATCGTCAGGTTATTGTCGCTGCCCTGGATGGACAGGGGTTCCGCGCCCTGGCCCAATTGGCCGCCCACGTGCACTTCGTTGCGGTCCCAGGCGGTAATGGTCACCTCGCCTTTGATGTTGCTGATATTGACGTGCGCGGTCGGCGATGCGGGATGGCTGAGGTCGAGCGGGTTGTCGGCATATGCCTGTCCTCCCCACGACAGGCAGATCAGCAGCGGCAGATAGCGGGTGGTTTTCATGGTTATGTCCTGAGGCTTCAGCCGGCTTGTTTGTCGAGTTCGCGCAGGCGGTTCTGCTGTGCATCAGTCTGTTGCAACAGGCGCTGCAGGGCAGACGAATCGGGAGCTTGCTGCATGGCCTGTTGCAATTCCATGCGCGCTGCGTCGAGCTCGATCGCAGCACCCGCGAGGCGCGGATCGCTGGGTTTCCAAGGCATCTTGCCGGTCAGGGTCGTGTTGCTCGCGACAGCCGGCGTGGTTTGCGGACGGGAACGCATTTGCCATACGACACCGCAAGCCAGCACCACGACAGCGGCGAGACTGGCTGCCAGGGCCCAGGCCTGGCGTTGCCGCGCATGCTTGCCTGGCAGCGGCGTGACGCTATTGGCTGGCGAAACCTGGTCGAGCGCGGCATCGATGCGAGTCCACAGCTCGTTGCGCGGAGTCACCGGCTGCTGCAGTTCGCGCATCTGGCGCAGCCATTCGAATTCGTTCATCGCACTTCTCCCAGAGCCTTGCGCAACAAGCCGCGTGCGCGGTGCAGTTGCGCCTTGGACGACCCTACCGCCATCTCCAGTTCGCCGGCGATTTCTTCGTGCCGCCAGCCTTCCACGTCATGCAATACCAGCACCGCGCGAGCCCGAGGCGGCAGCTTGCCGATCGCGCGTTCGAGTTCTTCACGTTCGGCAGCACAGAACGGCGTCTGCCCATGGTCAGGCAGGTTTTCTTCATCCGTGTAACCGACCGGGTCGGCGCCCCTGGCCCTTATATCCATCAGCGCCACGTTCACGGCCAATCGATAAAGCCAGGTGCCGAACGCGCTCTGCTCGCGAAAGCCGCCCAGTTTCTGCCAGGCGCGCACGAAAGCATCTTGCGTAAGGTCCTCGGCACGCGCGTGATCGTAGCCGGACAGCCGCAACATGGCGCCATGGATACGACCTACGTGCAGGCGGTACAGGCGTTGGAAAGCCTGCCGGTCGCCTGCCGCGGCCGCGCGCACGTCATCCATATCGTTGTGTCCCGCAGCGAGCGCAGGTGGCATGGCGCTTCCGTTAGCGATGCAAGCGGTAATCATCTTGCCAGCTTGGATGCGGCTGCGGCTGCCGGGGTTTAGATGCCCTTCGCATTGGCGTTCCCTGCAGCCCCTCTCCCGACTAACGGAAGAGGGGCCGGGCGTATCACAACGCGGTCAGGCAGTAGCTGCCCTGCGCGGGATCTCCAAGGCCTGGGCGATACGCTGTTGCTCCTGCCGCAGGCGCTCGGGCAGGCGCGGGCCGAAGCTGTCGAGATAGTCGCCGATGGCATGCAATTCGGACTGCCAGCCCGCGCCATCGATATCGAGCAATTCCGCGAGAACGTCGCGCGGCAGGTCCAGGCCTTCCATTTTCAGTTCGCCGCTGGCGGGCAGGGTGCCGATGGGAGTGTCGATGCCACGCACCGTGCCGTCGACGCGCCCGATCATCCATTCGAGCACGCGCAGGTTCTCGCCAAAGCCGGGCCACAGGAACTTGCCGTCTTTACCCTTGCGGAACCAGTTCACGTGGAAGATTTTCGGCAGCTTTGCGCCCGGCTTGTCGAACGACAGCCAGTGCTTGAAATAGTCGCCGTAGTGATACCCGCAGAAAGGCTTCATCGCCATGGAATCGCGGCGCAGCACGCCTACCGCGCCGGTAGCGGCAGCCGTGGTTTCCGAGCCCATCGCGGCACCCATCATCACCCCGTGCGTCCAGTCGCGGGCTTCCATCACCAATGGCAGGAGCGAGGGACGGCGCCCGCCGAAGATGATGGCGCTGATCGGCACGCCTTGTGCGTCCTCGGCTTTCGGCGACCAGGTCGGGCACTGCCTGGCGCTGACCGTGAAGCGCGAATTGGGATGCGCGGCCGGACCGTTGGCCGGATCGTAGGGTCGTCCCTGCCAATCGGTGACCGGCGTGCCCGGCAGGCCTTCCCACCATGGCTGGTTGTCGGCGGTCACGGCCACGTTGGTAAAGATGGTGTCGCGCGAAATCGAGGCCAGCGCATTCGGGTTGCTGGCATGGCTCGTACCGGGAGCCACCCCGAAGAAACCGGCTTCCGGATTGATGGCGTAAAGACGTCCGTCGGTGCCAGGACGCATCCAGCAGATATCGTCGCCCACGGTCCATACGCGCCAGCCGTCCTGGCGATAACCTTCTGGCGGGATCAACATGGCCAGGTTGGTCTTGCCGCAGGCGGAAGGGAAGGCCGCGGCGACGTAATGCGTCTGCCCTTGCGGATTCTCGATGCCGACGATGAGCATATGTTCGGCAAGCCAACCTTCGCGCCGTGCCTGGTAGCTGGCAATGCGCAATGCGTGACACTTCTTGCCCAGCAGCGCGTTGCCGCCGTAACCGGAACCGTAGGACTTGATCGTCAATTCTTCCGGAAAATGCATGATGAAACGACGTTCCGGATCGAGCTCGCCGGTGGAGTGCAGGCCTTTCACAAAGCTGCCTTCGCGCTCGATACGCTCAAGCGCCGCCGCACCCATGCGAGTCATCGTGCGCATGTTGGCGACGACGTAAGGACTGTCGGTGATCTCCACGCCGCAGCGCGAAAGCGGCGAACCGATCGGTCCCATGCAATACGGGATCACGTACATCGTGCGGCCTTCCATGCAGCCGTCGAATAGCGCATCGATCTTTGCGTGCGCCTGGGCCGGGTCCATCCAGTGGTTGTTGGGGCCAGCGTCTGCTTCGTTGTCGGTGCAGACGAAGGTCAGGTGTTCAACGCGCGCCACGTCGGACGGATGGGAGCGATGCAGATAGCAGCCCGGATGGGTCTGCTGGTTCAGTTCGATCAGGTCGCCGCTCTGGAGCATTTGCTGCACCAGCGCCCGATACTCGGTATCGGAACCGTCGCACCAATGGATCGTCGCGGGGCGGGTCATAGCCGCCACGTCATTGACCCATCGCTCGAGCGTATCCAGCTTGCTCGTCATGTCTTCCCTCGCTTTGGTCTACCCACAAAAAGGATAGGTGACGGTAAGTTACGGGAACTGGCATTGCAAGGTTGCCTGCAGCAATGCCGTGTCGGCCAAAGTTCAAGGCAGCCGGACAGCCCAGGCATCAGGGATGCCCGGAATCGTGCTGTACCACTCTGCGACCCAGCCCAGGCCTCAGGCCGGGATGAGGGTGGCAATCATGTGTTCGACGTAAGCGTCGAACTCCTCGTGCGTCAACCTTGGCAGACCGAGCGTGAAATTCAGTTGCAGGAAGCCGACATAGGCGGCATAGGTAAGACGAGCGCGATTGAGGGCTTCGCTGGCATCCAGGCCAGCTTCGCTGTACGCGGTGTGCAGAAAATCCGTACGTCGCTTTGAGACACGCGCCATCACCGGTACCACCAGCGGGTGATCCAATGCCTTCAACAGGGCGGCGTAGACGCGGTGCGGCTGGAGTTCATGGGCGACGCGGCGGAACAGTTCAGGGAGGCGCTCGCGGGGATCGGCAATGGCCTCGATCTGGCTGATGATCTCGCGCTCGCCGTATTGCTCCCAGCGCTCGAGCGCTGCCAGGAGCAGGGCTTCGCGGGTGCGGAAATGCCAATAGAAGCTGCCCTTGGTCACGCCCAGCTGACGGGCCAGGGCTTCCACCGCAAGGGCGCCGACGCCCTGTTCGGCGATCAGGCTGAGGGCTGCGTCTTCCCAATCTTCCGCGGACAGACGTGTGCGTTCTGATTTTTGACGGACATTCATTTCCGTATGGTAGCCCAGACGGATCAGCAACTGTCGCCGTGCTGGCGCCGGTCCGCTGCGGGGAAACGCCGATTTCCCAGCAGGTTGACGACGTCCCGCAAGCACTCCATACTCATGCGTATGGATTTAATGACGCCCATTCCAAGCCCGTTTGAATCCGCCGACGGTTTGCAGCTCGCGGTAGACCTGCGGCATCCATCGGGTTGCCCCACTTTGTTGTTCGCCCATGGCTTCGGACAGACCCGTGGCGCCTGGAACGCGGCCGCAGGCACGATGGCTGCGCGCGGCTGCCGTTGTGTCACATTCGACAGTCGCGGCCATGGCGAAAGCGGGCACATGCCCGATGGCGCCTATCACATGGAGCAGTTCGTCGACGACCTGCTCGAGCTTGCCCGTGCCCAGCCGGAGCCGCCGATCCTGGTGGGTGCTTCGATGGGCGGCCTGCTCGGTTTGCTGGTGGCTGGCGAAATGCGGCCTTCGCCGTTCCGTGCCCTGGTGCTGGTGGACATCACGCCACGCTGGGAAACCTCCGGCGTCGAACGCATCCTGGCGTTCATGCAGGCGCATCCGGAAGGTTTCGCCAGCTACGCCGAGGCGGCCGAACAGATTGCCGCGTACCTGCCACAACGGCGCGAGCGCAAGAGCGAGCAGCAATTGCGTCCGCTGCTGCGCGAAAGCGCGGACGGGCGCCTGCGCTGGCACTGGGATCCGGCCTTGCTGGCCAATGGCCTGGTGAGCGAAAGCGAACGCTACCAGCCGCGCTTGCTTGCCGCCGCGGCGAAGGTGGAGGTGCCGGTGCTGCTGCTGTCGGGCGAACACAGCGATGTCGTCTCGCACCGCACGGTCGATGAATTTCTTGCGCTGGTTCCCCATGCGCGCCATGCCGAAGTGCCAGGCGCCACCCACATGTTGGCCGGTGATGCGAATGATGCATTCACGGCGGCGATCGCAGGCTTCCTCGAAAGCCTGGAGCCCGCCGACGTCCAGCAGGACGCGGCCAAGCAACCTGCAATCAAGCAACCTGCAATGAGGTATTGAGATGTCCGTATTACTGACCGTATTGGCGGCGCTCATTGCGACTGGCGCCTGCGCTTACCACCGCAGCAGCCTGCGCACTTGGGCCATCGCCACGATAGCCGTCACGCTGGTGGTTGGGCTGTTGACGCATGCCAGGGCCACCATGGTGGTACTGCTGATCATTGAACTGCTGATTGCCGTGCCGCTGCTGGTGGTGCCATTCCGGCGCAAACAGATCAGCGCGCCATTGCTGAAGATGTTCGCCAGGGTCACGCCCAAGCTTTCGGCTACCGAACAGACCGCGCTGGAAGCCGGCACGGTGGGATTCGAAGGCGAGCTGTTTTCCGGCAAGCCTGCCTGGCAAAACCTGTTGAGCCAGCCCAGGCCGGAATTGAGCGCGGAAGAGAAAGCCTTCCTCGACGGACCGGTGGAGCAGTTGTGCGGCATGCTCGACGATTGGCAGATCACGCACGAACTGGCCGATCTGCCGCCGGAAGTGTGGGAGTTCATCAAGAAGCACAAATTCTTCGGCATGATCATTCCCAAGCAATACGGTGGCCTGGGTTTTTCGGCGCTGGCGCATTCGGCCGTTCTGCAGAAGCTCGCCACGATGTCGGCCACCGCAGCATCGACGGTAGCAGTGCCCAACTCGCTCGGTCCGGCGGAATTGCTGCTGCACTACGGTAGCGACGAGCAGAAAAATTTCTATCTGCCGCGCCTGGCGGTCGGCGAGGAAATTCCGTGCTTCGCACTCACCGGCCCGTATGCCGGTTCGGATGCGACGTCCATTCCCGACTACGGCACGGTGTGCAGGCAGGTGGTCGATGGCGTGGAAACCATTGGCATGAAGTTGAACTTCGATAAGCGCTACATCACGCTGGCACCGATCGCTACCGTGGTGGGCCTGGCTTTTCGGCTATACGATCCGGAACATTTGCTTGGCGACAAGGAAGACCTTGGTATCACGCTAGCCTTGTTGCCGCGTAGCACGCCCGGCCTGGAAATCGGCCGGCGCCATTTCCCGCTCAACGTGCCGTTCCAGAACGGACCGGTGCGCGGCAAGGATATTTTCGCGCCATTGTCGACCCTGATCGGTGGGCCGCACATGGCGGGCCATGGCTGGCGCATGCTGGTCGAATGCCTCTCCGTGGGCCGCGCCATCTCGCTGCCTTCCAACGCCACCGGCGGCGTGCGCATGGCTGTGGCGGGCACCGGTGCCTACGCGCGCATGCGCAAGCAGTTCGGCTTGGCCGTGGCGCGCTTCGAAGGCGTGGAGGAAGCGCTCGCGCGCATCGGCGGCCTCACCTATGCCACGGCGGCGCTGTCGCGTGCCACGGCTGCCGCGGTGGATCGCGGCGAAAAGCCGGCGGTACCTTCGGCCATCGCCAAGTACCACGCTACCGAATGGGGGCGGGCGATCGCAGGCGATGCGATGGATGTGCATGGCGGCAAGGCCGTTCAGCTGGGGCCCAAGAACTACGCAGGCCGCGCGTGGCAAGGCGTGCCCATCGCGATCACGGTGGAAGGCGCCAACATCATGACGCGCAGCCTGATGATTTTCGGGCAGGGTGCGATCCGCTGCCATCCTTACGTACTGAAGGAAATGCAGGCGTTGGCGATTGCCGATTACCACGAACGCTTGAACACGTTCGACCGCGCCCTGTTCGGACACATCGGTTTCGGCATCTCCAACGCTGTGCGCAGCTTTGTGCTTGGCATTACCGGAGCAAGCATCGGCGCGGCGGCTGGCGATGCGTATACGCGACGCTATTACCGCAAGCTCAATCGCTATTCCGCCGCGCTGGCCTTGTGCGCCGATACCTTCATGGGTGTGCTCGGCGGCAAGCTGAAGTTCAAGGAAAAGCTGTCGGCGCGCCTCGGTGATGTGTTGAGCTATCTGTACATCGCCAGCGCCATGTTGAAGCGTTACGAGGATACCGGCCGGCCTGAAGCGGATCGTCCATTGCTGGCCTGGGCTTTCCACGAATGCATGTGGCGCACGCAGATGGCGTTGGATGGCGCGATCCGCAATTTCCCGGTGCGTCCGGTGGCGTGGCTGCTGCACGTACTGGTGTTTCCGTTCGGTCGCCGCGAAGTGCCGCCTTCGGATCGCCTTGGCCGCCGAGTCGCCGCGATCATTACTGCGCCCGGCGAAGCCCGCGATCGACTGCTGGAGTGGGCATACCTCACGCCGACCGCCAATAACACCGTCGGCCGCATGAACCAGTTGCTGCCGGATGTGATCGCGGCCGAGCCGGTCGAACGCAAGTTCGGCAAGGCGCAGAAGGCCGGCCAGTTCACTTCGCGCGACTACGCTGGGCAACTGGATGAAGCCGTGCGCGCTGGCGTGATCGACGCCAGCGAGGCAGCCTTGCTCAAGCGTGTGCGCGAGGGCGTGTTCGAGTTCATCTCGGTGGACGATTTCAACCCGGAAGAATTGCGCTCGGCGATCACCCGTAACGACCTGAAGAAACTGGCCGATGCGGCGTAATCGCCGACTACGGATTCATTGACCGGCGGCGGCTTCGGCCGCCGCCAGCGGAGCGTGCGGTAGGCGCGTCGTTGTTGTCATGGCCTATGCCGAAAGCCAATACGGCAAAATGACGATATGTGAGCGACGAATACAACAGCCAGCGCCGCCATGTCGTCGCTGTGGTCGGGGTACTGAAGGCGACGTTTCCCGACATGTAGCTCCCTTGGGGTTCCCCGCAGCAGGCTAGGGCCATGCCTGCGACGAGCGCAGCGCCCTATGCCACGCAGAAGCCGGCAAGTTGCCCACCGAGGTTTTCAGGACGCCAGCACGCAACTGTTCTTGCCGTTTTCCTTGACCTGGTATAGCGCACGGTCCGCGGCCTGAATGAGGGCTTCGTCGGAATCGACGGCTTCATTCCACAATGCGATCCCGATACTGGCGCTGACATGCGCAACGATATCGCCATGTTGACCGTGAAGCGGATACGGCTGTGCAAGCGTATCGCACAGATGCTGGCAACGCTCCATCAACGCCGGGAGATCACTGGCGTTCTCGAAGATAAGTGCGAATTCATCGCCGCCAAGGCGAGCGACCGTGTCGTGGACGCGCACGTGGTGGTTCAGGCGCGCGGCAATGGCTTGCAGCAATGCGTCGCCGGCAGGATGGCCGTGCGTATCGTTCACTGCCTTGAAGCCATCGATGTCCACCAGCGCCAGCGCAAAATGCTGGTCCTGTCGTGGGCCGCGCTGCATCGCCGAACGCAGCCGATCATGGAACAGCACGCGATTGGGCAGGCCGGTCAGCATGTCATGGGTTGCCTGATGGCGCACCTTGGCCTCGATGCGCTGGCGCTCGGCGATTTCCGCGTGCAGTTGCTCATTGCGTGCGAACAGTTCGTCCATGGCTTGCTGCAGTTGCATGCGCGCACTGTGCAACTCCAGGAATACGCGCACTTTCGACTGCAAGATCACGTCATTGATGGGCTTGGCGATGTAGTCGACCGCGCCGGAACGGTAGCCCTTGAGCCGGTTCAGATCGTCCGCGTAAGCGGCAGTGACGAAAATCACGGGGGTGTCGCGTAGCTGGTCCGCTTCGTTGAGTAGCGCCGCCACTTCGAATCCGTCCATGTCGGGCATGTTCACATCGAGCAGGATGAGCGCGAATTGCTGGTCCAGGCATAGCGACAACGCTTCGTTGCCGCTGCTGGCTTCGACCAGTTGCGCGCCGCAGTCGGCCAGCAGCCGGCGCATCGCCACCAAATTGGCGTGCGTATCATCGACCACCAGGATCTTGGGAGGAGACATGGTCATGCCAGGCACAGGCGGTTAAGCAAAGGGGCGATATCGGCAAGGGCAACGCAGTGATCCGCTCCGGCAGCGTCCAGCGCTGCCTGCGGCATGGCCGGCGCTTCCGCATCGGCGGGGGACTGCACCACGGCCAGGCCGCCGAGCTGGCGAATCCGCCGCAGGCCGTCGGCACCATCGGCATTGCCGCCGGTGAGGACCACGCCGACCAGTGTTTCGCGCCATGCCTCGGCGGCCGAGTGAAACATGACGTCGATGGACGGCCGCGCGTAATTCACGCGCGGATCGATCGACAGGGCGAAATGCAGATCGTTTTCCACCAGCAGATGGTAACCGCTGGGCGCCAGTTGCACGACGCCGGACTGCACAGAATGGCGCTCGGCCGCTTCCACTACGGGCAGCGCCGAAACACGCGCCAGTACCTCGCACAGCAGGCTCATGCTATCGGAACGGCTGTGGCAGCACACCAGGATGGCCTGCCGCAGCCGGCCGTCGAGGCCGCCTATCACCGCCTTGAGCGCATCCACGCCGCCAGCAGAGCAACCGATGACCAGGGCGGCTGGCGTGCTCATGGCTTGAGATGATCCGGTTGGCCGCTGAGACGATAGATGCGCATCGGTTCGTCGAAAGGTGAGAAATCCTCGGCGGAACTGGCGTAATCCAGGCTTTCGCGCAGGCCCAGGCACAGAAATCCACCGCGCACCAGGCTGTCCCGGAACAGGGAGAGCGCGCGATCCTGCAAGGGATTGGAAAAATAGATCAATACGTTGCGGCACAGGATCAGGTGCGCTTCGCAGAACACGCCGTCAGCCGCCAGGTTATGCGCAGCAAAGGTGACGTGACGTTGCAGGCGCTGATCGATCTTCAGCAGCTTATAGCGCGCGCTGTAATAGTCGGCCAGGGAGCGGCTGCCTCCGGAAGCGTGGTAGTTGCGTGACCATTGCTGTGCCTCCCGCGTCGAGTAAATGCCCTCGCGGGCCTGTTGCAGGGCGTACTCGCTGAGGTCGGTCGCAAAAATTTTCGAGCGCTCGTAGAGCTCGGCCTCTTCCAGCAGTATCGCCAGCGAATAGACCTCTTGCCCATGCGCGCAACCCGCCAGCCAGATATTGATCTGCGGATAGCAGGCCAGCAGCGGAAACACTTTCTCGAGCAAGGCGCGGAACATGGGCGGATCGCGAAACATGTCCGACGCGGGCACGGTGAGCCCCTCCAGTACGCTCGGCAGCAGCAATGGCTCGTGCATCACCCGTTCGATCAGGCCGCTGACGGTCTTGCATTCCAGTTGCTCGGCGAGTTGTTGCACGCGGCGCTTCAGCGAAGCGGGCGCGTATTGGCTGAAGTCATAGCCATGGCGGCGCTGCAGCGCCTGCACGAATAGCTCCACTTCGATGTTTTCCAGCTCTGGCGAGTACACGATCGGCCTATCGCTCAGTCGCGCAGCCACACGTGCATCATCGACGCCAGCTTGTCCACGTCGACCGGCTTGGGCAGGTAATCGCTGGCGCCGGCATCCAGGCATAGCTCGCGGTCGCCGCGCATGGCCTTGGCGGTAAGCGCGATGATCGGAAGGTTGGCGAATGCGGGCTGGGCGCGAATGGCCCGCATGGCTTCGTAGCCGTCCATGCCGGGCATCATGATATCCATCAGCACCAGTTCCATGTGCGGATTCTCGGCCAGCGTCTGCAATGCCTTGTGTCCATCCTGGGCCATGCTGACCTGCATGCCCCAGCCGCGGAGCACTTTGGAGAGCGCGAACAAGTTGCGCATATCGTCATCCACCAGCAGCACGTGATGGCCATTCAGGCCCTCATGGCTGGTTGGGGTCGGGATCGGTCCGGTTGCTGCTGCGCCGCGAATGCTATGCAGGAACAGGCTCACTTCGTCCAGCAGGCGTTCGGGTGAACGCGCGCCCTTGATGACGATGCTATCGGTGTATTGCCGGATGCGCAGGTTTTCCTCGCGGCTGAGCTCGCGGCCGGAATAGACCACCACCGGGGGAATACTGCCGCTGTTGGCGAGCTTTTCCAGCAAATCGATGCCCGACATGCCGGGAAGGCCAAGATCGAGCACGATGCAGTCGTAACCGGTATCGGTGATCTTCTGCAGCGCCTCTTCGCCGGACCCTGCTTCATCAATGGCCACATCGTCCTGGTTCAACAGAGTGCGCACGGCGCTGCGCGAACTGGCGTCGTCGTCCACCACCAGCAGATGCCGTGTACGGCCCTTGGCGAAATGGAGCAGACGCTCGAAGGCGTCGTTGATCGCCTCGCGCGTGACAGGCTTGGTCAGGAAGCCGACCGCGCCAAGCTCGCGCCCGCGCCCAGGTTCGTCGGTGGCGGACAGGAAATGCACCGGAATATGCCGCGTGGCCGGGTCAGCCTTGAGGCGCTCGATTACCGTCCAGCCGTCCATGCCCGGCAGCATGACGTCGAGCAGGATGCCCACCGGATGATAGCGGCGAGCCAGTTCAAGGCCGCTTTCGCCATCCGGCGCATGCAGCATCCGATGGCCTTTTTGCCGCACGATATCGGAGAGGATGCGTGCGAAAGCCATGTCATCCTCGACGATCAGGATGACGCTGTCACCAGCGGCGACGCGATCGCGATCGTCGTTTACGCCTTCGGTCGGCAGCAGTGCGCGCGTGACCGGCCGGGTCGCTGTGGCAGGCGCAACGGCAATGTCCGGTTCGACCGGCTCGCTGCGCTCGGGCAGCAGCAACACAAATTCGCTGCCCAGGCCGATCTCGCTGCGCAGGATGATATCGCCACCCAGCAATTCGGCCATGCGCCGCGAAATGCTCAGGCCCAGCCCCGTGCCGCCGAACTGCCGGCTGGTGCTGCTGTCGGCCTGCTCGAAGGCGTTGAAGATGCGTTCCAGCTTGTCCGGCGGTATGCCAATGCCGCTGTCTTTGACACTGATTGCCAAGAGCGGCTGGTCCTTCATCGCCGTGGGTAAGGGGAGGTCGCCGGCGGGCCGGCTGATGCAGACCCGGATCGAACCTTTGGGGGTGAACTTGAAGGCGTTGGCGAGCAGGTTATTGATGATCTGTTCCAGCCGGTTGGGATCGGTATGGATGCTGACCGGCAGTCCGTCGGCGAGAGCGACTTCGTATTCGAGCTTTTTTTCACGTGCGACGTGATCGAAATTCCGGCGCAGGCTGCGCGCCAGGTTCTGCAACGGATGGTCCATCAGCGACAATTCCATCTTGCCGGCTTCGATCTTGGACAGGTCCAGGATGTCGTTGATCAAGCGCAACAAGCTGGAGCCGGCATCATGGATGATGCGCGCCGATTCGATTTGCTCGGCGTCCAGATTGCCTTCGCGGTTGTCGGCCAGGCTGCGCGAAAGGATCAGCAAGCTATTCAGTGGCGTGCGCAGTTCGTGCGACATGTTGGCGAGGAATTCGCTCTTGTAGCGGCTGGCGCGCGCCAGTTCTTCCGCTTTCTGCGCCGTTTCCTGCTGCAGGGCTTCGAGCTGCTGCTTCTGGTGGCGCAGGGTATCGGTTTTCAGGCGCAGCTCTTCATTGGATGCCTGCAGTTCGTCGGCCTGCACGCGCAGCTCTTCTTCGGAGGCCAGCAGGCGCTGCGATTGTTCTTCCAGCTCGATGGTTTTGGCATGCAGTGTGTCGTTGGCTTCGCGCAATGCCTGTTGCTGCTGGCGCATGGTGACGCTGGAGATACGCAGTTCATCGGCTTGTTCGCGGGTTTGTTCGAGCAGGTCCTGGGTGCTTATCGCGCGATTGAGGTTTTCCAGCGTCAACGCGGCCATCGGCAGCAATTCGTCAAGCAATTGCTGGCCCCAGGGCGTGGGCGCGGCGAAGCCCGCGAACTCCAGCACGCCGACCAGCTGCTCGCGCAACAGCAGCGGCAAAATGGTGATGTGGTTTGGCAGCGCCGTGCCGCTGCCGGAGTCGATACGCAAGTAATTATCCGGCGCATGGTCCAGCATGATCGGCTGCCGCGAGGCGGCGCACTGGCCAACCAACCCTTCGCCGGGCATGTAGGCCTCGGGGCTGTTATGCAGGCGCAGCCCATAGCTGCCAAGCAGGTCGAGCCGATGGCTTGCCGCATCGTAGCCATAGAACAATGCGACGCCGGCCTGTACCAAAGGCGAAAGCTGGGTCACCAGCCGCTCGGCGAAATCGCGATGGCTGCCAGCCGCCTGCAGGCTGCCGGAAATGGAAGTGGCCTGATTCTTCAGCAAGGCCTGCTGTCCCGATTCGACGACCATTTGCTTGAATACTTGCAGCGCGCGCGAGATCTCGCCGATCTCGTCCAGCCGTTCAACCCCGCGGATCTCGATGGTGTGGTCGTGATTGGCCAGCCGGGTCATCAAGTCGGTCAGCCGGCGGATCGGGCGGCTGACCATGCGCGAGGTGAGCGAGATCACCAGCAGGCCCAGGGACAGGCCGATCAAGCCGGTGGCGATGTTTACATACAGCGTCTGCCGCAGCAGTGACTCCGCCTTGCGCGTGCGCACGGCCAGCAAATCACGCTCCGTAGCGCTCATTTCATCGAGGGCGTCGGTGTAATCCTCCACCCGTACCGTTCGGTGGGCCAGGTAGTCCGATTGGATGCGGGCTTCCTGCGCGGCTAGTTGCGGGTCATCTGGCTTGATGGCGGATTGGGGTGCGACGACCAGCTTTTGCAGCTCGAGATTCCACTGCGAAATCAGGGCCTGGATATGGTCGATGCGCAGTTGCTCGAGCGTACTGTCGGAAGTCAGCTCACGCAGCTGTTCGAGTTGTTCCTGGAACAGCTTGCCACTGCTATAGACACGTGCAAGTTCGGCCGGATGATGAGTCAGCAGGAAGCCGCGCAGGCCGATTTGCCCGGACAACGCCGTGCGTTGCAAGGTCTCGATCTGCAACAGCACCCGATAGGTATGCTCGGACCAGTGGCGTGTTTGCGCCTGCCGATCCTGCGAATCGAGGGTAATCACGCTGTTGGCCAGGAACAGGCTCAGCAGCAGGCCGATCGCCAGCATGATCTTGTGACGGATGGGCAGGTTGGCCAGCCACGAATATTTCCTGGGAGTCGACGTCACGCTGGAACTGGCCATGCGAAATCCCGCTAGGTGGCGATAAGTGCGCTCCTTGCCGCCGGCAAGCTCCGGGCGGCAGTCGCGGCAGCCAGATTAGCGAGATGCTCGGGCTGGCGGTAGCGGTCCCTCTGGTGAGGAACTGATGAAGGCCGCCGGGTGCGGCGGCCCTCTCTCAAACGTCGACGGAAGCCGCATGCTCGCGGGTGGCCGAGAAGCGGACGGCGGGCGAACGCTCCTGCGCCAGTTGCAGGTTGACGCGCGAAGGAGCGAGATAGACCAGCTCACCGGCCGCGTCGATACCGAGGTTCATGGCGTTCTTCTCGCGGAACTCTTCAAGCTTCTTCGCATCGTCGCAGTGCACCCAGCGGGCGGTGACCACGCCGACCGGCTCGAAGCTGGCATCCACGCCGTATTCATCCTTCAGGCGGTACGCCACCACGTCGAACTGCAGCACGCCGACCGCGCCCAGAATGAGGTCATTGCTCATCAACGGACGGAAAAACTGGGTTGCGCCCTCTTCGGAAAGTTGCGCCAGGCCCTTTTGCAACGCCTTCATCTTGAGGGGATCGCGCAAGCGCGCGCGGCGGAACAGTTCCGGCGCGAAGTTGGGAATGCCGGTGAAGCTGATCGCCTCGCCTTCGGTGAAGGTGTCGCCGATGCTGATGGTGCCGTGGTTATGCAGGCCGATCACGTCGCCCGGGTAGGCGCTCTCCACGATTTCACGGTCGCTGGCCATGAAGGTAAGCGCGTTGGCGATGCGCACTTCCTTGTTCGTGCGTGTCTGGATCATCTTCATGCCGGCGTTGTAGGTGCCCGAACACACGCGCATGAAGGCGACGCGATCGCGATGCGCCGGATCCATGTTCGCCTGGATCTTGAAAACGAAGCCCGTGAGCTTTTCTTCTGCTGGCGCTACCTCGCGACTGAGGGTGCCGCGCGGACGCGGCGCCGGCGCGTGTTCGACGAAGAAATCCAGCAGCAATTGCACGCCAAAGTTATTGACGGCCGAACCGAAGAACACCGGCGTCAGCTTGCCGGCCAGGTATTTGTCGAGCTCGAACGGATGCGAAGCGCCTTGCACCAGTTCCAGCTCCTCGCGCAGTTCATGGAGCGCTTCGGTACCCAATGCGGCTTCCAGTCCCGGCGCGTCGAGTCCCTTGAAGATGGTCGAATCCTGCCGTGTGAAATTCTTGCCCGGCTCGAAGACATGCACTTCGTCGAGCAACAGGTGGTACACCCCTTTCAGGCGCTTGCCCATGCCGATCGGCCAGGTGAGCGGCGCACAGGCAATGCCCAGCACGGATTCCACTTCGTCCAACAGTTCGATCGGCGAGCGCCCCTCGCGGTCGAGCTTGTTGATGAAGGTCATGATCGGCGTGTCGCGCAGGCGGCAAACTTCCATTAACTTGATCGTGCGCTCTTCCACGCCCTTGGCGCAGTCGATCACCATCAGCGCCGAATCTACCGCGGTGAGCACGCGATAGGTGTCTTCGGAGAAGTCTGCATGGCCGGGCGTGTCGAGCAGGTTGACGATTTTCCCTTCATAGGGAAATTGCATCACCGAGGAGGTCACCGAAATGCCGCGCTCCTTTTCGAGCGCCATCCAGTCCGAGGTGGCATGCCGTGCGGCCTTGCGCCCCTTCACCGAGCCGGCCATCTGGATGGCGCCGCCAAACAACAGCAGCTTCTCGGTAAGCGTGGTCTTGCCCGCATCAGGATGGCTGACGATGGCGAAGGTACGGCGGCGGCGGGTTTCTTCGAGATGGGCGGACATGGGCGGATCGGCTGGAACGTTAATCAGGGATTGTATCGTGGAAAGCCGGCATGGCCGCAGGCGCCGGGCGCCGCCGCCGTGTAATTGCCCTTGATGCTCTGGGGCCTGCCTGAATCTGGCGACTACTGGCCTTTTGAAACGCACGTGAGGAGACCGATGGCTACCGACTGGAAGTTAATTCGCGAAGTATTAGATACCGTGATCGACAGCTGTGAGCGCCTGGAGCGCAATGGTTATACCGGGCAGCACCGCGACATAAGCATCGATGTCGGCGAAAGCTCGGTGAGCGTCTGTGATTTCATGGTCAGCGCGTGGACGCTGCCGGAAAATGTGCTTTACCAGATCATCCGGCAGCGCACAAAGGCACAGAATGCGCGCCTGTTTGCCATGGATACGGCTGAAAGATAATGCACAAAAAAGCCCGGAGATCGCTCTCCGGGCTTCTTGCTTTGAGCTGGTCGCGAACGCTTACTTCGCTTCCTTCTCCATCAGCTTGGCGACCATGCTCGCCGGCACTTCTTCGTAATGGTCGAATTCCATCGTGAAGGTACCGCGGCCGCTGGTAGCCGAGCGCAGGAAGTTGATGTAGCCGAACATTTCCGCCAGCGGCACGAAACCCTGCACGAAGGCGTTGGTGCCCTTCTGGCCCTGGTCGCTCACCGAGCCGCGACGGCGGTTGATGTCGCCGATCACATCGCCCAGATAATCGGCCTCGGTCACGACTTCGAGCTTCATCACCGGCTCGAGCAGCTTGGGCTTGGACATTCTCTGCGCCTCGCGGAAGCAGGCGCGGCCAGCGATTTCGAAGGCAAGTGCCGAGGAGTCCACGTCATGGTACTTGCCGTCAACCAGGCGTGCCTTGAAGTCCAGCACTTCATAGCCGGCGACCTGGCCCTGGCGGGATTCCACCGTAATGGAATGTTCCACTGCCGGGATGTATTCGCGCGGCACGCGGCCGCCGACGATCTCGTCGGAGAACACCACGCCGCTGCCCGGTTCGCCCGGCTCGAAAATCATCTTCACTTCGGCGAACTGGCCCGAGCCACCGGACTGCTTCTTGTGCGTGTAGGTGTGCTCGACCGGCTGGCCGAACGCTTCGCGGAAGCTGACCTTGGGCTTGCCCATGTTCGCATCCACGCCCAGCTCGGTGCGCATGCGGTCGATGGTGATTTCCAGATGCAATTCGCCCATGCCCTTGAGCACGGTCTGGCCGGTTTCCTGGTCCACTTCCATGCGCAGCGACGGATCGGCCTTCACCATCTTGTAGAGCGCGGTGGACAGCTTGTCGATGTCGTTGCGGCTCTTCGGTTCCACGGCCACGCTGATCACCGGGTCGGGGAAGCGCATGCGCTCGAGCAGGGCCGGATGGGCCGGATCGGAGAGCGAGTCGCCGGTCTCGGTTTCCTTCATCGAGACGAACGCGCAGATGTCGCCCGCGCGCACTTCTTCGATGTCCTTGGTGGCATTGGCCTGCACTTCCACGATGCGGCCCACGCGCTCTTTCTTGCCGCGCGTGACGTTGAGCAGGGTGTCGCCCTTCTTGATCACGCCCGAGTAGATGCGGCAGAAGGTGAGGGTGCCGAATTGGTCGTTGATGACCTTGAAGGCCAGCGCACGCGCCGGAGCTTCGTCGAGCACGCCCTGTTCGCCGATCACGTGGCCGTCTTCGTCGACCATGGAGATGCCGCCGTTCTCGCCCGGGAAAGGCATGTAGTCGATGACGGCGTCGAGCAACTGCTGCACGCCCTTGTTGCGATAGGAAGAGCCGCAGAATACCGGCACCAGCTTGCCTTGCACGCAGCCCTTGCGGATGCACTTCTTCAGCAGCTCGATGCTGAAATCGCCGCTCTTCATGAAGGTTTCGACGTCGCCGGCATGCAGCAGCTTGTCGAACGCCTCGTCGTCCATTTCCAGCGCCTTCTCGATGGTTTCATCGCGCAGCGAGGCCAGGTTGGCGACCCATTCCTGGTCGGCGGTGGCCGTGAAGTTCACTTTGCTGGCGACCTCTTCCAGAGGCACGGTATCCCACGGGCTGTCCTTGTCGTGGCCTTTCCAGATGTAGCCCACGCCGGCGATCAGGTCGACCATGCCGATGAATTCGTCGTGGCTGCCCAGCGGTACCTGGCACAGCAGGGCGTTGGCGCCCAGGCGCTCCTTGATGCCCTTCACGCAATGCGCGAAGTTGGCGCCGATGCGGTCCATCTTGTTGACGTAGCACACGCGCGGCACGTTGTACTGGTCGGCCAGGCGCCAGTTGGTCTCGGTCTGCGGCTCCACGCCGGCCACGCCGTCGAACACCACCACGGCGCCGTCGAGCACGCGCAGCGAGCGGTTCACTTCGATGGTGAAGTCGACATGCCCCGGGGTATCGATCACGTTGATCTGGTGGCCTTTCCACTCGGTGGACACGGCAGCGGACTGGATGGTGATGCCGCGCTTGCGTTCCTGCTCGAGGTAATCGGTGGTGGTCGAGCCCTTGCCGTCCTTCGTGTCGTGCACGTCGACGATCTGATGCTTTTTACCGGTGTAGTAGAGCACGCGCTCGGTCGTGGTGGTCTTGCCGGCGTCGATGTGCGCGATGATGCCGATATTGCGATAGAGGCTTAGAGGTTTTTGGCGGGCCACAGTCTTGGTTCCGTAGTAAAAGTCGATGTCAAACAGGGGGCGGACAATCCATCCACTGTCCGCAGCGTACGTTTCAAATGTGCATTCGGCGTTGCCGAGGCTGGCTGGCCGCTTGCGCCATATCAGTGCGCAGGGTCGGCCAGCAGGTCCTCGTAGAAAGCGCCGAACGGTTCGGTCGGATGCGCGATCTGGATTTCCAGGATCCACAAGCCCCTGGAGGGGTTGTGCTCGAAATCGCCCAGATCGCCGCCCTGGTGTACCGAGTGCGGAAAATCGCTGACGCGATGGCCCTTGATGGCATGGTTGAAACGCCAGCCCATCGCCTCGGCGCGCTCATGGGCGTAATTATACAACGTGTGGCCGCTCAAGCCCTCGTTGCTCCATTTGCCCGCCACGTCACGGAACAGGTCGCGGGCCGCCTGGGCGCAGGCTTGCCGTTCCGGCGCGTGGCCAACCGCGAAAGTATCGCCGACGTCGCCTTCATGGCCGTTGAACACCAGGCCGAGGTCGATGAAATAAATATCGTTCTCCCCCAGGCGAACGTCCGGCAGCGAGCGCTGGCGATAGGTCCTGGTGGTGTTCGGGCCAATGCGGATGATCACCGGATGCCACAGCCGTTCCATGCCCAGGTCGCTGAATACCTCGGCGGCTTGGGCCCTGGCTTCGTCCTCGCTGATGCCCGGCTGCATGCGTTCGCGGATGCCGTGCAACGCTGCCCAGCTCAGCCGGCGCGCCTCCTGCATGAGGACCGGGTCGAATCGCCCTCCGACAGCTTCACGATGGTCAAGGGTCATGGCGATCAGCCCGCTACCAGAACCAGGGCGAGCCCGATCGCGGCGGGCAGCGCCTGGATCCACAGCACCTTGCGGGTGGCGGTAAGGCCGCCATAAAGGCCCGCGACCAGCACGCATGCGAGGAAAAAGATCTTTACATGCCGCCCTTCGGCTCCGCCGAGGAGCAGCCCCCAGGCCAGGCCGGCCGCAAGGAAACCGTTGTAGAGCCCCTGATTGGCGGCCAGCACCTTGGTCTGGGCTGCGTAATCGGGGGTGATGCCGAACGCACGCAATCCGACGGGTTTGTCCCAAAGCAGCATTTCCAGCACCAGGAACCACCCATGCATCAGCGCGATGAGGGCAACCACGAGGCTGGCGACGATCGACATGCTGTTCTCCCGTGCGCCGTTCAGGCCAGCGCGTAGCCGAACTGTTCCTGGAACTGGGCGGCGAATTCGTCGTAGGTGAAATGCTGGTTCTGGGTGCCGGGATGCTCGACTTTCAGCGCGCCCATCAGCGAAGCCATGCGGCCGATGGTAGGCCAGTCCAGTCCCTTCATGATGCCGAAGATCAGGCCGGCCCGGTACGCATCGCCGCAACCGGTGGGATCGACGACCTGGCGTTCGCGCGCCGGCGGTATTTCGTGCGTGGTGTCACCGGCGTGGATCAGCGAGCCGCGCGGGCCGAGCGTCACGATATAAGCCTTGACCCGCGCGGCGATCTCCGCGGCGCTCCAGCCGGTACGCTGTTGCAGCAGTTGCGATTCGTAGTCGTTGACGATCACGTAGGTGGATTTCTCGATCATCGCCCGGAATTCCTCGCCGTTGAACAGCGGCATGGCCTGGCCCGGATCGAACACGAATGGCACGCCGCGCGCGGCGAATTCCTCCACATGCTGGAGCATGGCTTCGCGGCCATCCGGCGCGACGATGCCGAAGCTGATCTGGGGAATGTTGCGGACGTGGTTCTCGTGCGCGCTCGACATCGCGCCCGGATGGAAGGCGGTGATCTGGTTGTTGTCCAGGTCGGTGGTGATGAAGCATTGCGGCGTGAACTGTTCTTCGAACACGCGGATGCAATCGAGGCGGATACCGCACTTTTCCAGGTGTTCGCGATACGGCGCGAAATCCTGGCCCACCGCGGCCACCGGCAAGGGATCGCCGCCGAGCAGCTTCAGGTTATAGGCGATATTGCCGGCACAGCCGCCGAATTCGCGGCGCATGCGCGGTACCAGGAACGACACGTTCAGGATGTGCACCTGGTCCGGAATGATGTGGTTCTTGAACTGGTCCTGGAACACCATGATGGTGTCGTAGGCAAGCGATCCGCAGATGACGGCAGACATGTTGATGGACGGTCCGGATAGGAGGGCTGGGCGTGGCGGGGCCACGGCGACAAACGCAGCATCCTAACGGTTGAGCCGGGAACGGGAAACAGGGCGCGGCATACGACGCCGGAAACGGCAGGCGGACGAGCGTCACTATTGCTCTGCGGCCCCGTAGCCTTGCAGTGGGCAAAGCAAGCGGCGGCCAGACGCTGCTCTGATTGCGCGCGAAGCACCGCGCGGGTTTCGTGTTCATGGCCGGGTTCCCCAGCAAAAACAAGCCTTTCTTAACGAGAATGTCCTTGCGGCCCGGGGGTTTGCTTACTAGACTGGCGCGCTTACTTTTTAGCCAGAGTCGACACGCGGCGGACCCATGTTCAAGAAGTTTCGCGGGATGTTTTCGAACGATGTATCCATCGACCTTGGCACGGCCAATACGCTTATTTATGTAAGGGGTCAGGGCATCGTCCTGAACGAACCTTCCGTCGTGGCGATCCGCCAGGATCGTGGTCCGGGCGGTCCGCGCACCGTGGCCGCGGTCGGTGGCGATGCCAAGCGCATGCTGGGACGCACCCCGGGCAACATCGCCACCGTGCGCCCGATGAAGGATGGCGTGATCGCCGACTTCACCATGACCGAGGCGATGCTGCAGCATTTCATCCGCCAGGTGCACCGCTCGCGCCTGCTGCGGCCCAGTCCGCGCGTGCTGGTCTGCGTGCCCTGCGGTTCCACGCAGGTGGAGCGTCGTGCAATCAAGGAATCGGCCGAAGGCGCCGGCGCCCGCGACGTGTTCCTGATCGAGGAGCCGATGGCCGCTGCGATCGGCGCCGGCATCCCGGTGCACGAGGCGCGCGGTTCGATGGTGCTGGATATCGGCGGCGGCACGTCCGAAGTAGCGGTGATCTCGCTCAACGGCATCGTTTACTCGCAGTCGGTGCGCGTGGGCGGCGACCGCTTCGACGAAGCCATCATCAATTACGTTCGCCGCAACCACGGCACGCTGATCGGCGAATCCACCGCCGAGCGCATCAAGCTGGAGATCGGCTGCGCCTTTCCGCAGAGCCAGGTCAAGGAGATCGAGATCTCCGGCCGCAACCTGGCCGAAGGTGTGCCGCGCATGTTCACGATCAACTCCAACGAGATCCTGGAGGCTCTGCACGAGCCGCTCGCCGGCATCGTGGCGGCAGTGAAAGCCGCGCTGGAACAGACGCCGCCGGAATTGTGTTCGGACGTGGCCGAGCGCGGTATCGTGCTCACCGGTGGCGGCGCCTTGCTGCGCGACCTCGATCGCCTGCTTTCCGAAGAAACCGGCTTGCACGTGCAGGTGGCGGACGATCCGTTGACCTGCGTCGCGCGCGGCGGCGGCAAGGCGCTGGAACTGATCGACCAGCACGGCAGCGATTTCTTCGCGCCGGAATAACTGTCCTCGCCCGCGAGGATTCATTACTCCCTCTCCGTCGGAGAGGGAAGGGTGAGGGGGCCAAGGCTTGCGTCAATGTCGATTCGAAGCGCATTAGAAAAAGCACGCTCAGGCAGCTGGTATCCCGCAAGGTCGTTCCCTCACCCCAACCCTTTCCCTTCGGGGGAGCGGGAGTTGGTACGTGGCGAGTATGAGGTCCGCGCATGCCACTAAGCCGCGAGGAATCCTCGCCCCTGTTTGCCGGCACCGCTGCCGGCACGTTGCGGCTGATTTTCTACCTGGCGCTGGCTGGGGTGCTGATGGTGCTGGATCATCGCAATGGCTGGTTGTGGCGCCTGCGCTATACCACCGCGATCGTGGTCGAACCGGTCTATCGGTTGGCCAGCCTGCCCGTCGACGGCATGCACGCACTGGGCGTGGCTTTCGCCGATCGTCGCCTGTTGACCGAACAGAACCAGCGGCTGCGCGAAGACCTGCTGCTGGCCAATGCCAAGCTCAATCGCCTGGCCGCCGTGGCGCAACAGAACCAGCGCCTGAAGGAACTGCTCGATACCCAGCGCAGTCTGGAATTGCACGTGCAGATGGCACGTGTGATTGGCGTGGACATGGGCGCTTTCCGGCATCGCATGATGATCAACCTGGGCGCGCGCGACGGCATCAAGGCCGGGCAGCCGGTGATCGACGCACATGGCGTGATGGGCCAGATCGTCGATGTGCTGCCCACCTCTGCAAACGTGATGCTGGTGACCGATCCGGACCATGCCTTGCCGGTGGTGGTCGAGCGCACCGGATTGCGTACTGTCGCCTACGGCTCTCGCAACGGCGAACAGCTCACACTGCCGACGATACCGATGGCGGCCGATGTGCGTGTCGGTGACAAGCTGCTTACCTCCGGCCTGGGCGGCCGTTTCCCGCAGGGTTTCCCGGTGGGCGAAATCCGCAGCGTCGATCCGGCCTCGAACGGCATGTTCCTCGAAGCCCATGCCTTGCCCAGCGCCGATCTGGATCGCAGCGACGAAGTGCTGGTGCTGCACGATTTGGCTGAGCCGGCCGGCCCGCCGCCGCCGCCATCGCCGGTCGGTCCGCCAGCCGATGAGGCGCCGGCACCCGCTGCCTCGGCCGCGCTGCCGCGCGCCGTCGTGCCAGCCACGTCGAACAAGCCGGCCGCGCCGCAGCCGGTCAGGGCCGCGCCTGCAGCAACGTCATCAGCAGGAGCGCCGCGGACATGAGCCGTCAGCGAATCTCATTCTGGTGGTTCATCGGCACGTTGGGAGCTGCCCTGATCTTGATGCTGGTGCCGCTGCCGCACGTGCTTGAGCCGTTCAAGCCGTATTGGCCAGCGCTGGTATTGCTGTACTGGGCGCTCGAATCGGGAGACCAGCGTGTGACGCTGGGAGTGGCGTTCGTCCTGGGCATCTGCGCCGACTTGCTGACCGGCGTGCTGCTGGGCGAGCAGGCGCTGCGCTTGTGCGTGCTGGCGTTCATCGCCCTGCGTTTTCGCTCGCGGCTGCGGTTCTTCCCGATGTGGCAGCAGACGTTGGCGGTGCTGGCGCTGCTGCTCAACGATCGCTTCCTGCTGCTGGTCGTGCGGGCCTTCGCGGGAGAGGCAACGCCACCGGCGCTATGGTGGGCATCACCGTTCGTCAGCGCGGCACTGTGGCCGTTCCTGTTCCTGTTGCTCGACGATCTGCGGATGCGGTTGAGGCTGGCATGACGGTCGCGAACAGGAAGTCGGGAATTGGCGCCAGGAACAGCGCGCCTGCCGATTCCGCGTCGCTTGCCGGGCGGCGCGCGCGGGCCGGTACTGGCGTTCTTGCCCGCTGCCCGGTGACCAGGAGCCACACGTGGTGACCCGGTTGCGCCGCTTCAAGGACACGCGCGGCGAAGGCGAGCTGTTCCGGCGCCGTGCGCTGGCCGGCTTTGCGCTGATCCTGCTTGGGTTGTGCGCCCTGGTGGGCCGCTACGTGTTCCTGCAGGTGCTGCATCACGACGAATTCGCCACGCGCTCGGTCAACAACAGCGTGAAGCCGCGTGCGATCCCGCCTGCGCGCGGGCTGATCTACGATCGCAACGGCGTGTTGCTGGCCGACAACGTGCCGGCTTTCCGGCTGGAAGTACGGCCGGACCAGGTGCAGAACATGAACGCGATGCTTGCCGAACTGGGCAGGGTCGTACCGCTGGACCAGGACGACCTCGACGCTTTCCGCAAGCAGCTCAAGCAGTCGCGCCACTTCGACAGCGTACCGTTGAAATTGCGCCTCACCGAGGACGACATCGCGCGCTTCGCGGTCAATCGCTGGCGGTTCCCTGGCGTGGACGTGGTGCCGTATCTCACGCGCCAGTATCCATTCGGATCGTTGTTCGCCCACGTCGTCGGCTACGTCAGCCGTATCGATGCGGACGACCAGGAGCGGCTCGATCCCGATCGCTACAAGGGCACCACGCATATCGGACGCATCGGCCTGGAGCGCTCCTACGAGGACATGCTGCATGGCACGCCGGGCTACGAACTGGACGAAGTGAATGCCGACGGGCGTATCCAGCGCGTCCTGAAGACCGATCCGCCCACCCCCGGCAAGAACCTCTATCTCAGCATCGACGCACGCATCCAGAAGGCCGCGCAGGATGCGTTCGAGGGCAGGCCCGGCGCGGCGGTGGCGATTGACCCGCGCAATGGCCAGGTGCTGGCGATGGTCAGCGTGCCCTCGTTCGATCCGAACCTGTTCGTCAACGGCATCAGCCAGGCGGACTACAAAACGCTGATCACCGATCCCGCCAAACCGCTGCTCAATCGTGCGTTGAAGGGAGCCTATCCTCCCGGCTCGACGGTAAAGCCGTTCATCGGGCTGGCTGGCCTGGAATACGGCCTGCGCACGCCGCTGGACGCAGTACTCTCCACGGGCGTGTTCTACATTCCGGGCCAGGCGCGCGGCTATCGCGACGACGTGCGCGGTGGCGTGGGTATGACCAATCTCTATAAAGCGATCTACGCCTCGGTCAATACGTATTTCTATAAGCTTGCGCTGGACCTGGGCATCGACCGCGTCAGCGAGTTCATGGGTTCCTACGGATTCGGACACCCCACCGGCGTCGACTTGCCCGGCGAAGTGTCCGGCGTGCTGCCCTCGCGCGCATGGAAGGCCAGGCATTCACCCAAGGAGCCGAACTGGTACCCCGGCGAGACGGTGATTACAGGTATCGGCCAAGGCTATTGGTCAGTCACGGCGCTGCAACTGGCGCATGCGCTGGCAACGTTTGCCGGCCGCGGCGTGCCTTATGCACCGCGCGTCGTGATGTCGACCGCGGAGGTGGGCAAGTCGCCGTCGCCGTTGCCCAACCCGCCCACCGGGCCCTCCCTGATCAAGAACATGAAGGATTGGGAAGCAGTGAACGAGGGCATGCAGATGGTGATCTACAGCAGCGATCCGTTGGCGACGGGCTACAAGATCAAGCTGGGCCAGGGCTTTCCCTACCGCATCGCAGGCAAGAGCGGTACCGCCGAGCGTTTCTCGCGCACCAGCGATGCCTACAATGAGAACCGCAACACGGCCTATCTTGCCGCGCGCCACCGTGCCTGGTTTGAAGCGTTCACGCCCGCGGAGGATCCGCGCATTGCCGTGGCCGTGGTGCTCGAGGCAGGGGCGTGGGGTGCGGATGATGCCGGCCCGATCGCGCGCAAGATTTTCGATGCATGGCTGGCGACCCAGGGTGGCGCGGTTCCGCCGAACAAGCCCTGGCCGGAGTCGGGCGTGGCGTCCGCGCCGGCTTCGGTCACGAGCACGGGCGAGCCCGCGGGCGTCATGCCGGAAGATACGCCACAGGGCGATACGCCGGCGCCGGATAGCTCGAGCGCAGGAGACGATTCCCAATGATCGATACCTGGCGCACGCGGCTGCACCGGTTTGCGCGGCGCATCTGGGCGCGTCCGCGCATCGACCTGCCATTGACCTTCGCGCTGGTGGTGCTATGTGGCGTGGGCCTGGTAACGCTGTACAGCGCCAGCGAAGCGAATCTCTCGCTGGTAGGGGGGCAGGCCGCGCGCTTCGTACTGGGTGGCATCTTCATCATGCTGATGTCGCGCATTCCACCTTCCATGCTGCGCAATTGGACGCCCTGGCTCTACCTCGGCAGCACGGTGCTGCTGGTCGTGGTGGCGGTACTGGGCGAAGGCCGTGGCGCCGATCGCTGGCTCAACCTGGGCATCATGCGTTTCCAGCCTTCCGAGCTGATGAAGCTGACCATGCCGATGATGGTGGCCTGGTATCTGCATCCCCGACAGTTACCGCCGCGCTGGAAGGATATCGTGACAGTCGGCGTGATGATTGCCATCCCGGCCGGTTTGATCGCCAAGCAGCCTGATCTGGGTACCGCGCTGCTGGTCTCGGCGGCCGGCGCGTTCGCGCTGTTCCTGTCCGGCATGGCCTGGTGGCGGATCGGCGCGTTGCTCGCGGCGGCGGCGGCGATGGTGCCGATCGCTTGGCATTTCATGCACCAATACCAACGCGACCGCATCCTTACCATGCTCAACCCGGAGTCCGATCCGCTCGGCAACGGCTGGCACATCATCCAGTCGCAGATCGCGGTCGGTTCGGGCGGCATCTTTGGCAAGGGCTTCGAACAGGGCACCCAGTCGCGGCTGGATTTCCTTCCCGAGCACACCACTGACTTCATTTTTGCCGTGTTCTGCGAAGAGTTCGGACTGATCGGCGTATGCGCGATCCTGGTGCTGTACGCCTTCATCATCGGTCGCTGCCTGTGGATCGCCATGCAGGCGCGCGATACTTATTCGCGCTTGCTCGCCGGCGCGATCGGCATGAGCTTCTTCGTCTACGTATTCGTCAACGGCGGCATGGTGGCGGGCCTGCTGCCGGTGGTGGGTGTGCCGATGCCGATGGTCAGCTACGGAGGTACCTCGGCGGTATCGTTGCTGGTGGGTTTCGGTGTGCTGATGTCGATCTATGCCAATCGCAAGGTGCATGACTAAGGAGCATGCCGTGCCTGCACGCATCGTTCTGGCACGGGCGTCGTCGCCACTGTTCGTTCCCTGTTTTTCCCCGCGAACAAGTCGATTGAGCGTGTTACGCTCCCAGCCATGAAAGGACGATTTTTTTTCGCACTCGCAGCGTTGTGTTGTGCAATGCCCGTTGCCGCCCAGGCCGGGCATCCGGGCCAGCAGCAGCTCGTGCAGGAAGTGGCGAAAGATACGGGCAAGGATCCGGCCACCTTGAATGCCTTGCTCGACGGCGCGAAAAAACAGCAAAGCATCCTCGACGCGATCAGCCGTCCGGCCGAAGCCAAGCCGTGGAGCGATTACCGGCAGATCTTCCTGACGCCGGCGCGCATCGAGGCGGGCATCGAATTTTATCGCGAGCACCAGGCCCTGCTCGACAAGATCGGCACGCAATATGGCGTGGCGCCGCAATACATCGTCGCGATTCTGGGCGTGGAAACTTTCTACGGGCGCAATACCGGCAAGTACAAGGTACTCGACGCGCTGGTCACGCTCGGCTTGTATTACCCGCCGCGCGCCGCTTTTTTCCGTGACCAGCTCAAGACCCTGCTGGAGCTGCCGGACAACCGGCTCGCCGGTCCGCTCGATAGCCTCACCGGCTCCTACGCCGGCGCGCAGGGCTGGGGACAGTTCATGCCCGGCAGCATCCGCGATTACGCGGTCGATGAAGATGGCGATGGCCGGATCGATCTGCAAAATTCGTTGCCCGACATCCTCGCCAGCGTGGCCAATTATTTTGCCAAGCACGGCTGGGTCACCGGCGGTCCGGTAGCGGCGCGCGCGCAACCCGACGTCGCGGCAAAGCCGCTGTCGGTGAAAGATTCCACGCCGCAATGGACTGTCGAGCAACTGGAAGCCTGGGGCTACGCGCCGTTGCAGCGCCTGGACCCCGGCGCGTCCAGCAGCCTGCAGACGTTCCAGGCCGCGAATGGTCCGGAATACTGGTTCACCTTCCAGAATTTCTACGTGATCACCCGCTACAACCGTAGCCCGATGTACGCGATGGCGGTGAACCAGCTCGCCCAGGCCATCGTGGACGGCGTCAACGACCAGGAAAGCGCCGCCCGATGAGAACGGCCTGGCGCTTGCCATGGCTGCTCGCGACCGCGTTGGCGCTGGTCGGATGCGGCGGCCATCGCAGCGCGCGTCCTTATTCGTCTTCCTCGCGTGCCGGCAGCGGTAGTGGTGGCTCTTACGATGCCGGGGGCGTCAACGATGACACCAGCCGGCCGCAGAGCAGCCGCTATCGAAGCAACAGCGACAGCGTTCCGGATGGCCCGCCACCCGACGTCAGCAAGCTGCCCGAGCCGGTGCCCAAGGTCGAGCCGCGCTCGCTGTACGGCAACAAATCGCCCTACAGCGTGCTGGGCCAAACGTATAGCGTGTTGCCCTCGGCGCGCGGCTATGACGAGCGCGGCATCGCATCGTTCTACGGCAGCAAGTTCCATGGCTACAAGACCTCGAACCTCGAGGACTACGACATGTACAAATTCACCGCTGCGAGCAAGGTGCTGCCGCTGCCCAGCTACGCGCGGGTGACCAATCTGGAGAACGGCAAGAGCGTGATCGTGCGCGTCAACGATCGCGGCCCGTTCCATGCGGACCGCGTGATCGATCTGTCCTATGCCGCGGCCGTGAAGATCGGCGTGTGGCCCAAGGGCACGGGCCTGGTGGAAGTGCAGGGCATCGATCCGTCGGCACCAGCGGCGAGCGAAGCGCCACCGCCGCCGGTGGTCACGCCGGCAACGCCGCGTCCGGGTATCTATTTGCAGGTAGGCGCATTCTCCGATCCGGCCAATGCCGAGCATGTCGCCGCGCAGTTGCGGGTGGCGAATTTCGCTCCGGTGCAGGTGATGGATGCGACCATTGCCGGCCGGCTGGTGCATCGCGTGCGGGTTGGCCCCCTGACGGACGTGGACAGCGCGGACCAGGTCAGTGCGCAGATTGAAAAAATGGGCCTGCCGCACCCGCAGGTCGCGGTAGACTGAGCGTTTTCCAAGACAACTGGCGCATCGCGCCAATGAATTAGCAACTGGATGTAAGCCCACCATGAATCTGTCCCGCCCCTTGCACATTCTTGCCGCCGCCGCGCTGGTGTTCGGCGCCAGCGCCATGGCCCAGCAGACGCCGCCCAAACCCGTGCCCAACGTACCGACTCCGGCGGCCGTGCAGGTGCCGGTACCGCCGCCGCCGGATGTGGATGCCAAGGCTTGGGTGCTGATGGATTACGCCACCGGGCAGGTGCTCGCCTCGAAGAATCCGGACATGCGCGTGGTGCCGGCCTCGATCACCAAGGTGATGACCGACTACGTGATCTCGGCGCAGATCGCCTCGGGCAAGATCCACCTCACCGACCAGGTCAACATCAGCGAGCACGCCTGGCGCGCGGGCGGCGCCGGCACGGACGGTTCCACCAGCTTCCTCAAGCTCAACAGCCAGGTGCCGCTGAAGGACCTGCTCTACGGCATGATCATCCAGTCCGGCAACGATTCGGCGATTGCCCTGGCCGAACACACTGCCGGCTCGGAAGATACCTTCGCCAGCCTGATGAATGCTTACGCCAAGCAGCTGGGCATGGTGAACAGCCATTTCGTCAACGCCTCGGGCTATCCGGTCGACAATCACTACACCACCGCGCACGACGTGGCGATCCTTACCCGCGCGCTGATCCATGACTACCCGGATGACTACGCGATCTCCGCCATCAAGGAGTTCGAGTGGAATGGCATCAAGCAGGGCAATCGCAATACCCTGTTGTGGCGCGACCCGACCGTGGACGGCGTGAAGACCGGCCATACCGCCGAAGCAGGTTTCTGCCTCGATGCCTCCGCCAAGCGCGGCGACCAGCGCATGATCGCGATCGTGATGGGTGCCAGCAGCGAGAAGGCGCGTGCCGATTCGGCCATCGCCTTGCTCAACTACGGCTTCCGCTTCTTCGAAACGCACAAGCTCTATGAAGTGGGCAAGCCATTGGCGACCCCGCGCCTGTGGAAGGGCGAAGAAGACCAACTGCCGATCGGCGTACCCGAGGATGTGCTGGTCACGGTGAAGACCGGTGACTACGACAAACTCAAGGCCACCATGGACATTCCGTCCACGCTGATCGCACCGTTCAAGAAGGGCCAGCAGGTCGGCACGCTGCATATCACCGAAGATGGTCAGCAGGTCGAAGACGTACCGCTGATCGCCATGAACGACGCGCCCCAGGGCGGTTTCTTCAAGCGGCTGTGGGACAGCATCCTGCTGTGGTTCCACGGCAGCGGCAAGAAATGACCGGATGAGGCGAGCGAGCGGAGCGAACCGATGAAAGACCTGGATGAGATCAAGCCGCAGCAGGAAGGCCAGGGTTTCCAGTTTCCCGGCGAATTCGAAATCACCGCGATGGGCAATGCCAGCGCGGACCTGAAGGCCCGCGTGCCGCAGATCCTCCAGGAGATCGGCCTGCATGTGCTGCACGAAACGGTGCGGCACAAGCATTCACGCGAAGGTAACTTCCTGTCCGTCACGGTGAGTTTCCGTTGCGATACCCGCGAGCAATACGACGCCGCGCATACCGCGTTGCGGGCGGATCCGGATATCCGCTTCACTTTGTAGGACACGCGCGGCGTTTTCCCCTTTCCTCTGAAGAGGGGAGGGATGAGGAAGCGTCCCGCACAAGAAGCCGCGTCGCTATCGCCCTGTCCGTGCCGGGAACGCGAGGCACGGACGCAACCCCTCACTTCCTTCACTTGCAAGCCATGGCTCCCGGCCACAAATTGGCGTCATCCCACGCAGGCCCGCGACTCTCCCCATGTCCCAACCGCTGAAAATCCGCCGCCTGGGCCGCCAGCCGTACCAGCCGGTCTGGCAGGCGATGAGTGCCTTCACCGACAACCGCACCGCCGATACCGTGGATGAGCTGTGGCTGCTGGAGCACGATCCCGTTTTCACCCTCGGCCAGGCCGGCAAGATGGAGCATGTGCTGGCGCCGGGTGACATTCCGGTGGTGCCGGTGGACCGCGGTGGCCAGGTGACCTATCACGGCCCGGGCCAGATCGTGGCCTACCCGCTGATCGACCTGCGCCGCGCCGGGCTGGGGGTGCGCGAGCTGGTCAACCGGATCGAGCAGGCCATCATCGATACCCTGGCGCACTGGAATATTGAAGCCATGCGCCGTGAGGGCGCCCCGGGCGTCTATGTCGCCGATGCCAAGGTGGCCGCGCTGGGATTGCGGGTGCGCCGGGGTTGCAGTTTCCATGGACTGGCCTTCAACGTGAACATGAACCTGGATCCGTTCCACCGCATCAACCCTTGTGGATACAAGGGTCTGGCAGTCACGCAGGTGCTAGACTTGGGCGGTCCATCGCGGCTGTCGGACGTCGAAGATGCGCTGGTCGGCGAGTTTTGCCGACAGTTCGGTTTCGATGCCGAAGCGGCTGCTCCCCTTATTCCCGAACTCCCCGCTCGCGCGGCGGTCTGACTTAACTTCATGAGCGATACGTCCGCTTCATCCGCGAAGTCCATTCCAATCAGCGTCGTCAGCGGCACGCCTGCCGTCGAGAAACAGCTGGGCAACGACAAGATCGCGCTCAATCGCGCGGGCTTCGACACGGCCGTGCCGACGCTGCGCAAGCCAAGCTGGATCCGTGTACGCCTGCCGCAAGGCAATGCCGTGCAGCAGCTCAAGGCACGCCTGCGCGAAAACGCATTGGTAACGGTGTGCGAGGAAGCATCGTGCCCGAACATCCACGAATGCTTCAGCAAGGGCACCGCCACCTTCATGATCCTCGGTGAGGTGTGCACGCGGCGCTGCTCGTTCTGCGACGTGGCGCATGGCCGCCCGGCGCCGCCCGATCCGCTGGAACCGGCACGCCTGGCCGAGACCATCCGCGACATGCGCCTGAAGTACGTGGTGATCACCTCGGTCGACCGTGATGACCTGCGCGACGGCGGCGCCGAACACTTCGCCGCGTGCATCCGCGCGGTGCGGCACGCCAGCCCGGCGATCCGCATCGAAATACTTACGCCTGACTTCCGCGGCAAGGGCCGCATGGAGCGCGCGCTGGAAGTGCTCAAGGAATTTCCGCCGGACGTGTTCAACCACAATCTGGAAACCGTGCCGCACCTGTATCGCGAAGTGCGTCCGGGCGCCGATTACCAGTGGTCGCTGGATCTGCTCAAGCGCTTCAAGGCCCAGCATCCGGAAGTGCCGACCAAGTCCGGCATCATGCTGGGGCTGGGCGAAACCTACGAGCAGGTCATCGAAACCATGCACGATCTACGCGCGCATGACGTCGAAATGATCACCATCGGCCAGTACCTGCAGCCCACGGCGCATCACCATCCGGTGGTGCGCTATTGGACGCCCGACGAATTCGAATCGCTGCGCGTGGCGGGCGAACAGATGGGTTTCCATCACGTCGCATCCGGTCCACTCGTCCGTTCTTCCTACCACGCCGACCAGCAGGCTCATGCGGCCGGCGTCACCGAGCAAGCCTAAAATCCTATGACCTTTCGTCCCCTGCTCGTCCTGTTGATGGCCCTCAGCGTCACCGTGACCGCGTCGGCGCAATCCGCCGCCGACATGGGCGCGGCCAAGCCGCGCAAAGTCTCCGAACTGCCGCTGCAGCCAAACGGAAGCGAGGCCGACGCGGCGCTCATTTCGGCGCACCTGCTCACTCGCTTCCACTACGACGCGCAGCCACTCGACGATGCGATGTCGCAGAAGATCTACGCGCTGTACTTCAAGCTGCTGGACGGCGAGAAGGTGTTCTTCACGCAGGAGGACATGGCGAAGTTCGCGCAGTACAGGGACAAGTTCGACGATGCGATCTGGAACAAGGATCTGTCCGGTCCGTTCACTATCTTCAACCAGTACATCCTGCGCGCGATCGACCGCATGACTTACGCGCGCAGCCTGCTGAAGCAAGGCTTCGACTTCAACACCACCGATACCTACAACATCGACCGCAAGAACGCCGACTGGCCGAAGGACAAGGCCGAGCTGGATGACCTGTGGCGCAAGCGCACCATGAACGATTGGCTGCGCCTCAAGCTCGCCGGCAAGAGCGATGACGAAATCCGCAAGACGCTCGACAAGCGCTACAGCAGCTACATTGATCGCGTGAAGCAACTGGATAGCGAAGACGCTTTCCAGACCTTCATGACCGCCTACGCCAATTCCACCGATCCGCACACTGATTACATGGGCCCGCGTGCTGCCGAGAACTTCGATATCACGATGAAGCTCTCGCTGGAGGGCATTGGCGCGGTGCTGCAGGCGCGCGACGATTACACCCAGATCCGCGAACTGGTGCCTGCCGGTCCCGCCGCCAAGTCCGGCAAGATCCACGTGGGCGACCTGGTGCTGGGTGTCGGCCAGGGCGCGACCGGTCCGGTCACTGACGTGGTCGGCTGGCGCCTGGACGATGTGGTCAACTTGATCCGCGGCAAGAAGGACACCACCGTGCGCCTGGAAATCGTGCCGGCGGACCAGGGTCAGGATGGCAAGCACGAAATGGTTACGCTGGTGCGCCAGAAGGTTGCCATCGAGGAGCAGGCCGCCAAGAAGAAGGTCATCGAGATCACCGACGGCGGCGTCAGCCGCAAGATCGGCGTGATCGAACTGCCGATGTTCTATTCCGATTTCGGTGCGCGCAGCGAAGGCGACAAGAATTTCAAGAGCGCGACGCGCGACGTGGCCAAGCTGCTCGGCGAACTGAAGGCCGAAGGCGTGCAGGGCGTGGTGGTCGACCTGCGCAACAACGGCGGCGGTTCGCTGTACGAAGCGAACGAACTCACCGGCCTGTTTATCGACAAGGGTCCGGTGGTGCAGGTGCGTGACGCGCGCGGCCAGGTGCAGGTACAGGGCGACGACGATCCGGGTATGTCCTGGAGCGGTCCGCTGGCGGTGCTGGTCAATCGCGGTACGGCGTCGGCGTCGGAAATCTTCTCCGCGGCGATCCAGGATTACGGCCGCGGCCTGATCATCGGTACGCCGACCTTCGGCAAGGGCACGGTGCAGACGCTGATCGACCTCGACAAATTCGCCTCCGACCCGAGCAGCAACCCGAACTATGGCGCGCTGAAGATGACGGTGCAGGAATTCTTCCGCATCAATGGCGGCTCCACCCAGCTGCGCGGGGTCACGCCGGATATCCTGTATCCGACCAACGGGGACGAGAAGGATTTCGGCGAATCCACCTACGACAACGCGCTGCCCTGGACGCAGATCGCACCTGCCGACTACAAGCCGGTCGCCGATATGAAGGCATACCTGCCGCAGCTGCAGCAGATGCATGAGGCGCGGGATACCAAGTCGCCGGCATGGCAGCTGATGCTCGACGAGATCGCGGAGTACAAAAAGCTCAGCGACCGCACGAGCATCTCGTTGAACTACGACCAGCGCCAGGCCGAGCGCAAGCAGCTGGATACGATCCAGGCCGACTTCCGGGCCCGCCACAAGACGATCGACGGCAACGATGCAGCCGAGGCGGACGAGGATAGCCAGCTCGACGACGGACTCAATCCGAGCGAGCGCAGCCTGAAGAGCGAATTGAAGGAACAGGCGGATGCCAAGAAGGCGCCCGATCCACAACTTCAGGAAACGGCACATATCCTGTTCGACGCGATCGGCCTGATCAATGCCAATCCCAAATTGGCGGCGGAAGTGTTGCCTTACGGCGGCAAGCAGGGCGACAGCCAGTCTGTGGCGACCACGGACGGGCCGGCGTCATTGCCCAGTGCCACTGTCGAGCCGGGTGCTTCGTCGGCGCCAGCGCCAGCAACATCGACCGCACATTGAACTCGACACGGCATGAAAAAAAGCAGCGCCCCGGCGCTGCTTTTTTTTGTCCGGAAGCATCCGTTCCGTGGCTTGCCCTCCGGTGAGGGTGAGCCGTCGCAAGCGCGGCCTTTCCAGGGCCTGTTCGCCCTACTCGCGTAACCCGCGTTAGCGTGAACAAGCCCTAGGGATGCTCTGATCAATGCTACGTAGGCGTCACCAGCTCTGTCTGTTCGCAGACCATAGGTTCGTCGGCGAAGGCAGACTGGCCGTCTGTCGAGACGACGGGCCGAAGGGATGCGGACAGACAGAGCTGGCCCCAACATGTTGAATTAAAGCGATGGGGTGATGTCCAGAAGGCTCGCAGAGTGCGCCGCGCGGCTTGGCAAGACGGCCAGTCTTCCCGGCGCCGCACAACACACTCTGCGAGCCTTCTGGTCATCATGCCGCCTGCGTAGCATTGATCAGAGCATCCCTAGTTCGCCTTGCGCTGCGGCTTTTGTTGTTTCTGCCATTGCTGGTATTCAGTCACCTGGGGCAGATCGCGCAGCAGCTTGGAATGCGGATCGATGATCACCAACGCATCCGCCGGCAGTTCGAGCGTGCCTTCGCCCCGCGTCATCGGCAATACGTGCAAGGCCTCGTCGACTTGCACCTCCACCGGCATCGGGAAGGGTAGGTCGTGCGGCGCATGCCAGCGCAGATCCAAGCGGTCGCCATGGCGCTGCACGTCCAAAACAGGCAGTGCAGCCTGATACAGATACACATTGAAGAACCAGTCCAGGTCGCGCCGGGTCACTTTGTCCACGATCTCGATGAAGTCGGGCGTGGTGGCGTAGTGCGGCGCGAAATTTCCCGGTTTCGGATCGGCCCGCCCGTATACCAGCAGGCGCAGGCTCTCGAAGAACGCGCGGTCGCCGATCAGTTCGCGCAAGGAGTGCAGCATTAGCGCGCCCTTGTCGTAGATATCCAGCCCAGGGCCGTGTTCATCGTCGTAGACCTGTGCCTCGGTCTTGCTGCTGCCCGACACCACCGGATAGCGGTCGCTCAACGACAGGCGCATTTTTTCCAGCCAGCTGTAATAGCCCATGTCGCCGTTGATCGACTGGCTGTACAACGGTTGCATGTAGGTGGCGAAGGCTTCGTGCAGCCACATGTCGTTCCAGTCGGCATTGGTCATCTGGTTGCCGAACCACTCATGCGAGAACTCATGTTGCAGCAGCCAGTCGAAACCGCTGCCATCCTTCGCGTAGTGATTGCCGTAGGCATTGATGGTCTGGTGTTCCATGCCCAGGTAAGGCGTCTCCACCACGCCCATTTTTTCATCGCCGAACGGATAGGGCCCGATGCGTGCCTCGAGGAAATCCAGCATGCGCGGGAACTCGGCGAACAGGGCCTGCGCTTGCCGCTCTTCCCCGGGCAGGTACCAGTATTGCAATGGGATCACGTTGCCATGGCGGCTGCGATAATGGCCGGTCAGTTCCTTGAAGGGACCGACATTGATGGAGATCGCATAGGTAGTAGGGTGTTTGGCACGCCAGTGATAGGTGCGTTGATCGCCGTTATCGCTGATGCCGACCAGGACCCCGTTGCCCGGCGCCACCAATGGTTTGGGCACCGTGACGTACAGGTCGACCAGATCGGGCTTGCCTTGCGGATGGTCGATGCATGGCCAGAACAGGTCGCAGCCTTCGCCTTCCACGGCGCTACCTACCCACGGCTGGCCGTCGGCGGTGTGGCTCCAGACAAATCCACCATCCCAGGGCGCCTTCTTCGCCACATGCGGACGGCCGCCGTAATGCACGGTGGTTGAAACCTGCTCGCCGGTACCCAGCGCATGCGGAAGTTGCACGCGCAGGCGGCCGTCCGGATTATTCCAGCTGGTGGAGGCCAGTGGCCGTCCATCCACTTCGATGGCGGTGATGGGCAGGTTGCGATCCAGGTCCAGCAGCAACACGTCAGTGGGCGATCGCGCGGTGAACGTCAAGGTGGCGATCGCCTCGATGCGTTGCGCGGATGGATCGACCGCGATGTGCAGTTCGGCATGATCGAAATGCACGCGCGCCTGTTCGGCCGGCATGATGCCGCCAGAGTTTTCCGTTTGCGCCGTCAGCGGCGGTTGCCGGGTCTGGAGCGAGGCGCAGCCGGCGATGCCGGCTGCGAGGCTGAGTGCGAGCAGGCTGGAACGCAAAGCGTGCATGCGGCGATACCGGTGAGGAAGGCCCCGGCATCATGCTTTGTCGCACGGCCCGGCGACAAAGCCAGAAGTCATGCTGCGACGCGATGCTAGGCGTAACGTTCGCTCAGCATCGCGAAGAGCGCGCGCAGGCCCATCGCTTCGCCGCCACGCGGGCGGCCGGGCCGGTCGCCGTCGTTCCAGGCGTAGGTATCCAGATGTAACCAGGGCATGCCTTCGGGAATGAAGCGCTCCATGAAAAGCGCCGCCGTGATCGCACCGGCGTGGCGCGAGGGCCCCGCATTGGCAAAGTCGGCCAGATAGGATTCGAGCATCTTGCGATACGGACGCCACAGCGGCAGCCGCCATAGCGGATCGGCCACCGCGCGGCCGCAGGCAAGCGCCGCGTCGGCGATTGCATCGTCGTTGGCGAACAGTGCCGGCAAGTCCGGACCGAGCGCCACGCGGGCCGCGCCGGTGAGCGTGGCGAAGTCGACGATCAGGTCCGGTTGCTGTTCCGCGGCATAGGCCAGCGCGTCGCACAGGATCAGCCGGCCTTCCGCATCGGTGTTGTCGATCTCGACGCTATGGCCCGCCCGGGTGATGACTACTTCGCCCGGACGCATCGCGTTACCAGCGACCGCATTCTCCACGGCCGGAACCAGCAGCGTGAGCCGCACCGGCAGCTTCGCCTGCATCACCAGCTCGGCCAGCGCGATCGCATGGGCCGCGCCGCCCATGTCCTTCTTCATCCAACGCATGCCGTCGGACGGTTTCAGGTCCAGGCCGCCAGTATCGAAGCACACGCCCTTGCCGACCAGCACCAGCCTGGGATCGCCAGCCTTGCCCCAGTTCAGTTCGACCAGGCGCGGCGCGCGATGGCTGGCGCGCCCCACGGCGTGGATGGTCGGAAAGTTATCTTCCAGCAATTCGTCGCCGACCCATTCGCGCACTTTGGCCTTGTGCGCCTTGGCCAGCTGCTTGGCCGCATCGGCCAGCTGCTTCGGGCCCATGTCCTCGGTAGGCGTGTTGACCAGGTCGCGCACCAACGCCGTGGCTTCGGCGAGCGGTTGCAGCGCCGCCAGCGTCTTGGCATCCACCGCCAGCACGGCGGCGGCGCGCCTGGCTTTGCGGTAGCGGGTGAACTGATAGGCGCCCAGGGCCCAACCCAGCGCGGCCAGCTGCGCATCCAGGGGCGCGCTGTCCGGTGCCAGCACGTATTCGCCAACCGGCAAACTCATCGGCAGGGCCGCCAGCGCGAGCAGTGGGTCTTGCTGTTCTACGCCCACGATCACGCGCGCCAGTTTGCCGTTTGCATCGGGCAGCAGGCACACGCTGCCGGGTTTTGCGTCGAAGCAGGTGTCATCCAGCCAGCTGCGTTGCGCGGCAGTCAGGCCTTTGCGCGTGGCGGGCAGGCGGGCGGGATCCGTCGCTTCGATCGGCGTGGGCGCGTGGCGGCTGGAACGAAGTTCGATCAGGGCAGACATGCGGTTCCTTGCGCGCGGGGCATGCGCGGGAGTGGGATTGACCGCAAATGATGCGCGCTTTTACGGAGGCGATCAAAATCCTTTGCACACCCTGTTCTTTTATGGGAGAGAGTGCGCGCGCTTATGCCGTTGCTCTACCGCACGAGGCGTGTCTCGCATGCGCCAGCCAACTACCTGCCGGCGAGCCTTAACCTTCTTCCTGGCGAGGGGAGGGAACCGGATGCTCGAGCCAATCCACCAGCGCCGCCAGATCGCGCAGATTCAGATCGGGCGCCGGCCCCAGCGCACCCGGCCAGGGGTGTCCCGCGCGATTGATCCAGGCGGTGCGCAGGCCTGCCTCGCGCGCACCGACTACATCCAGCTCCGGATCGTCGCCCACGTGCAGAATGTTTTCAGGCGCCACGCCCAGCAGTTCGGCCGCGGCACGGAAGATGCGCGGGTCGGGCTTGGCCGAGCCGATCTCGCGCGCGCAGATGTGATGCGCGAAATGCAGGTGCAGGCCGATGCGTTCCAGGTCGGCGTTGCCGTTGGTCAGGCTGGCCACCGGATACATGTCGCGTAGACGTTCGAGCGCGGGCAGGGCATCCGGATACAGTTCGACGCTGTTGCGTGCGGTGGCGAAAATGTTCCACAGCGTATCCAGCGGCGCCTCGGTAATGCCGCAGGCGTCGAACGCCTTTTGCATGGTGAGATAGCGTTGTGCGGTGAAGTCGTGCGCCAGGTCGGTACGTTCGGCGGCCACCTGCGCGCGCAGCTCGCGCAGGGCAGGAATCGGCCAGGTACGCGCCACCTCGGGATAGTGCTTGCGCAGGTATTGGTCCAGGTCGCGATCCGCGCGCTGCAAGGCCGGCATGACCGGCCACAGGGTATCGTCAAGATCGATCGTGATGGCGAGGATGCGCACGCCCGTATCAACCGGCTCGATGACGGGCCGGCGCGATCAGCGCGCTTCGATGCGCAGCACCTGGCCGGTGCGGACGGTGTTGTCTTTCAGGTGGTTCCAGCTGCGGATTTGCGCTACGTCCACGCCATGCTTGCGGGCGATCGAATACAGCGTTTCGCCGGCGGCGACGCGATAGGTACGGGTCGGCGCCTTCGCGCTGCTGGCGATCTTCCTGCTCTCGGCCTTCTTGCTCAGGGCCTCGGCAGCTTTGCCAGGGCCCTGGGTGGAAACCTTGGCTACCGAGCTCTTGGCGTAGCTTACGTAGACATCGGCGGTGACCTTGGCAAAACTGCTGCCGCGGCTGGCCGCATCGGACACGGTGAGCGCATCGCCATGCACGCCCTTGAGGCTGGTCGGCTCCGGTGCGGCCACGACCGCGCCATTGACGTCGCTGAGGCTCGGCGTGTTGGCACGCGCGGCGATGGCCGCTCGCGAAGCTGCCGCGAGGCTGGCCGGCGAAACCGCGGAGCGAGCGGATGGTGCGGCGGCCATCTGGGTGGGTTCGGCGCTGGCGTGCGCGCCGACTTCAGCAAGAATGCGGCTGCGGCGCGATGCATCCATCGCGATCAGCGTGCTGCCCGCGTCGTAGGGCACCAAGCTATGCGAGCGCAGCACGCTTTCGCCCTTGGGGCTCTGCGTGAAGTCGACGAACTCTTTCGCCGCCGCCGCGTTCGGGCTGCTGGGATTGGTGACCAGATAGAGCGGGAAGAACAGCGGATAGGTGCCGCTGGCAACCGAGGATACAGTGGGCGCGGTGCCGTCGATGCGCAGCATCTTGATCTTCGAATTGCCCGCCACGCTCGATAGCGTCGTCACGCCGAACGAGCGCGGATCGAGCATCACCGATTGTTCCAACTGGGTGGTGTTCACGTACAGGCGCGGCGCCGCCACCGGCTGGCTGCCGCGACCGAACAGCAGTTTGCGCAGGCTATATTCCACGCCGTCGCCAGGGCTTGCTACCGCGAACACGTCCATCGGTGCATCGTTGCCGCCCACTTCTTTCCAGTTGGTGATCTTGCCGTAGTAGATATCGTGCACCTGCTGCAAGGTCAGGCTGCTCACCGGGTTGGAAGGGCTGGTGATCAGCACCAGGCCGTCCCACGCGACCGGGGTGAAGGTGAGGCCGCCATCCACGGCGCTGCCAGAACTGGGGCGTGCGCTACCGGCGATATCGGCCGAACCGCCGGCCACCGCATCGAGGCCGGACGCGGTGTTGAATGGCTGCATCAGCACATTGCCATGCCCGGACGACTGCCAGGCTTTCGCCATGCCCTTGACCACCCCGTTGGCGGTAACAACGTCGCCACGCCAGGTCAGCGACTGCGTTGCCGCGGCAAGCGCCACAGTGGAAAGGCCGGCGCTGATCAGGGCGACGGAAAGCAGACGGGTCATACGTACTGGCATAGGAAAGCGCGACCTGCGAAAGGGAAACAATGCGAGTGTGCCGCCAGCGGCGCTTAGGCGCAGTGACGGGGTTGCTGTATTTCAGCGGTCCGGAGGCAAAACATCAAGCGAAAACATCAAGCGCGTTCATGCATTTGCATCAAACACTTGATTGAGACGGAAGGTCTCGTCTTCCGTCTCCGCGTCGGCTTACTGAATGATCACGTAGTTGAGCCCGTCATCGGTTGCCACCAGCAGTACCAGTTGCCGTGGCCGTGCCGTGGCCACGGCCTGCAAATCACGCAGGCTGGTGATGCGCCGATTGCCGATGCCCGCGATGACATCGCCGGCGGAAAGCCCGGCCTGCGCGGCGCGACTGTTTGGATTCACGCTGGCCACCGTGATGCCCGCCAGGCCTTGGCTGGCCTGCTGGTCGGAAAGCTCGCTAAACGTCACGCCCGCCAGTCGCGGATCGAGCTTGCCGCCGTCGAGGATGGCCAGCTTCTGCGGCGCGAGCTGCGCGGTGATCTGCCGGGTGTTGCCATGGCGCAGCACGCTCAGCGTCACCGTGCTGTTCGCTGGCAGCAGGCCCTGCGCATTGTTGAGCTGGTCGGCATTCTGCAATGGCGCGCCATTGATCGCGGTCAATACGTCGCCAACCTGCAGGCCGGCCCGATCGGCCGCCGAACCCGGCAGCACGCGCGTCACCACGGCGCCATTGCTGTCCTTCAATCCCAGCAGCGTGGCAATGTCCGGCGTGATGTCCTGCGTCTGCACGCCCAGGCTGCCGCGGCTCACCTTGCCATGCGCGATCAACTGCTGCATGACCTCGCTGGCGATCCGCGTGGGAATGGCAAAGCCGATGCCCACGTTGCCACCCGACGGCGACAGGATCATCGTATTGATGCCCACCAGCTCGCCGCGCAGGTTCACCAGTGCGCCGCCCGAATTGCCCGGATTGATCGACGCATCGGTCTGGATGAAATTCTGGAAGCTCGATCCGCCCAGGCCCGACCGGCCCAGCGCCGAAATGATGCCGGAGGTCACCGTCTGCCCCAGGCCGAACGGATCGCCTACCGCGACCACGAAATCGCCCACGCGCAACGTGGAAGAGTCCGCGATCGGCAAGGCTTGCAGATGATCGGCATGGATCTGCACCACGGCCACGTCGGTCGCCGGATCGGTACCCACCAGCGTGCCTTTGACATTGCGCCCGTCCTGCAAGGTAACCGTGATGTCGTCGGCGCCGCCCACCACATGGTTATTGGTGAGGATGTAACCCTTGGCCGCATCCACGATCACGCCCGAGCCCAGGCTCTGCTCCACCTGTTCGCGCGGTGAACCGTTGAGCCCGAAGAATTGCCGGAACACCGGGTCGTCGAAGAACGGATTGCTCACCCGCACGCGCGTCTTGGTGGAGATGTTCACCACCGCCGGCGTCACCTTCTGCAACATCGGCGCCAGCGACGGCAGCGGTTGGCCGTCGACGATCGGCGGCAGCGCGGCGTGCGCGCACAACGGCAACGCGGCGATCGTTGCGATGGCGAACAACGAACAAAAACTGCGGAGGAAACGGCGATGCATGAAGTCTCCTGATCGGCGATGAAAAGTCCGGCTTGTTCGACTCGATACCGTATCGGCGGTTCCCTGCGCCGCATGCCGGACATGAGACAACGCGGCTTGATCTGGGACGCAGTTAGCACTTTACATCCACCGGTTGCGGGGGTAACGTTCGACTTCGTCGCAACCACAACATCTTGTGTGCAGGCGCCAGCGCATTACCCAAATAGTGGTGCCTGGGTGAATAACGTCAGGAGGGGCTGCCGCTGTTCGCGAAATACCGCCAGGCCTGGCTCACGCGCGGGGCGTGACCGGGTTGATCGGGCCGTTTCCAGTCCGCTGACGTTGCATCTATAGAAAAGCCAACGGGGCCGCGAGGCCATACCGGGAGGTCAGGAAACCGATGAGCACCTTGCGTGCAACAAACTCTGGTCGCGACGCCGCCACCATTCCGCTGCAGCCTGCATCGCAGGATATCTGGGACAAGAAATATCGCCTGCGCAGCAAGACCGGCGAGCCGGTCGACGCCACTATCGACGACACCTGGCAGCGCGTGGCGCGGGCCCTGTCCGAAGTGGAAACCACGCCGGAGCTGCGCGAGCACTGGTTCGAGCGCTTCCTGTGGGCGCTACGCCGCGGCGCGATTCCCGCCGGCCGCATTACTTCCAACGCCGGTGCGCTGGAACACAAGCCCGCCACTTCCACCATCAACTGCACCGTGTCCGGCACGATCCGCGATTCGATGGACGATATCCTCGAAAAGGTGCACGAAGCCGGGCTCACCCTGAAGGCAGGCTGCGGCATCGGCTATGAGTTCAGCACGCTGCGCCCGCGCGGCGCTTATGTGTCGGGCGCGGGCGCCTACACCAGCGGCCCGCTGTCGTTCATGGATATCTACGACAAGATGTGCTTCACCGTTTCTTCGGCCGGTGGTCGTCGCGGTGCGCAGATGGGCACGTTCGACGTCAGCCATCCGGACGTCAAGGAATTCATCCGCGCCAAGCGCGAGAACGGCCGGCTGCGCCAGTTCAACCTGTCGTTGCTGATCACCGACGGCTTCATGCAGGCGGTCGAGCACGACCAGGACTGGCCGCTGGTGTTTCCGGTGCACGTCAAGGAAAAGGGCGATATCGACCTCGACGACCCGGCCAAGGTCGTGTGGCACGAATGGCCCACCCACGAAAACTACGTCGAGCGCGAAGACGGCCTGGTCGCCTGCAAGATCTACGGCCACATCCGTGCGCGCCATCTGTGGGACATGATCATGGTCTCGACGTATGACTACGCCGAGCCCGGGTTCATCCTCATCGACAAAGTCAACGAGATGAACAACAACTGGTGGTGCGAGCAGATCCGCGCTACCAATCCATGCGGCGAGCAACCCTTGCCGCCTTACGGCTCCTGCCTGCTCGGCTCGATCAACCTCACGACCTTCGTGCGCGATCCATTCGGCCCGAAGGCCCGCTTCGACTGGGACGAATATCGCGAGGTGGTGAAGATCTTCACCCGCATGCTGGACAACGTGGTGGAGATCAACGGCCTGCCGCTGGCACAGCAGCGCGAGGAGATTCTCTCCAAGCGTCGCCATGGCATGGGCTTCCTCGGCCTGGGCAGCACCCTCACCATGCTCAAGATGCGCTACGGCGGCGATGAAGCGGTGGCGTTCACCGAAGAGGTATCGCGAGAAATGGCCGTGGCCGGCTGGGAAGTGGCACTGGACCTGGCCAAGGAAAAAGGCCCCGCGCCGGTGCTCGCCAGGAACTACACCGTCACCGGCGAGATGCTGCGCAAGCGTCCGGAAATGGCCGCCGACGGCTATCAGGTGGGCGACCTGATTCCCGGCCGCGTGCTGCATGCCCGCTACAGCCGCTACATGCAGCGGATCGCCACGGTGGCGCCGAACCTGGTGAAGGAGCTGGCCGAGGTCGGCGCGCGCTTCACCCATCACAGCTCGATCGCACCCACCGGCACCATCTCGCTGTCGCTGGCCAACAACGCCAGCAACGGCATCGAGCCGAGTTTCGCCCACCACTACTCGCGCAACGTGATCCGCGAGGGCCGCAAGTCCAAGGAAAAGGTCGAGGTGTACAGCTACGAGTTGCTTGCCTACCGCGCGCTCATCAATGCGGGGGCCATGCCGTTCGGTGACGATCCCCAAACCAGGCTGCCCGATTATTTCGTCGCCGCCGATGACATTTCACCCAAGGAACACGTGGATATCCAGGCTGCCTCGCAATTGTGGGTGGATTCGTCCATCTCCAAGACCGCCAACGTACCCACCGACTACCCGTACGAAGAGTTCAAGGACATCTACTTCTACGCCTACAAACAGGGTCTCAAGGGATGCACCACGTTCCGTTTCAACCCCGCCGCATTCCAGGGGGTGCTGGTGAAAGAATCTGACCTGGAGAGCACCCTCTACCGCTTCGAATTAGAGGACGGTAGTGTTGTGGAGCTCAAAGGCAATGAAGAAGTCGAGTACGACGGAGAGCTGCATACCGCTGCCAATCTGTTCGATGCTTTGAAGGAAGGCTATTACGGAAAATTTTAGTGGTGGCATGTAACGCGAATTCGCGCTACGTTTTTGCTCACACCGTAATAGACTGGTCAAAGTTCCATAACAAACGTCCGGAGGGGAATACCCGCATGTCCATCGATCCCGATTTCGAAGTGCAAGACGATCTGATCACGCCGGCTGCGCCGGCATCCGAGGAGTCCGCCCCGGCTGCGCCGAAGAAGGCTCCTCGCAAGCGCGCCGCGAAGAAAGCCGCTGCCAAGAAAGCAGCTCCCGCCAAGAAGAGCACTGCCAAGAAGGCCGTGAAGAAGGCCGCTACCAAGAAGGCCGCCGCCAAGAAGGGCGTCGCCAAGAAAGCCGCGGCGAAGAAGGCCACCAAGAAAGCGGTCAAGAAGGCTGCCAGGAAGGGCGCCGCGAAGAAAGCCGGCAGGAAGGCCGTCAACAAGACGGCCCGCAAGGCTGCAAAGAAGGTCAGCAGCAAAAAGACGGCCCGCAAGGCCGCAGGCAAGAAGACGGCCCGCAAAGCCGCCAGCAAGAAAACCGCCGGCAAGGCGGTAAAGAGGTCCACTGCCAGCAAGAAGGCAGGCCGTAAGGCGACCAAGCGCGTCGCCAAGAAAGCCGCCCGCAAGAAGTAAGCAACACGCATCCGGCCCGGCGAGCTGCCGGGCCGGATTTTTATTTTTCATTCTTTCCCCTGCGCAGACAGGGCCGGGATGAAGGGCCCATCGGGCCATGAAACGCCACAGGCGCCTCAGCCAGTGCGACATGTCCACCAGGCAGCGACACCATCGCGCACCGCCACATCAGGATCACGCATATGACGATCAGGATCGAAAAAAAGATCAAGGGCTACGAGGTCGTCAAACCCGAAGACAAGGCCACGCCCGCTTCCCAGCCAGCCGCCGAACCCAAGGACGTGCAGGTTGCCGAAGTCATCCAGATGCACGAAAGCCTGGAGCGCCCCGAGGCGCTGATCGGTTCCACCTTCAAGATCAAGTCGCCGCTGTTCGAGCACGCGCTGTACGTCACCATCAACGACATCGTGCTCAACGCCGGCACCAAGTACGAGCAGCGTCGTCCTTTCGAGATCTTCATCAACTCGAAGAACATGGATCACTTCCAGTGGATCGTGGCGCTCACCCGCATCCTCTCCGCCGTGTTCCGCAAGGGCGGCGACGTCACCTTCATCGCGGAAGAACTCAAGGCCGTGTTCGATCCCCGCGGCGGCTATTTCAAGGCCGGCGGCGTCTACATGCCGAGCATCGTGGCCGAGATCGGTGCGGTGATCGAGCAGCACATGAAGAACATCGGGCTTATCCACGATCCGGAAATGAGCGATAGCCAGCGTGCGCTCATCGCCGAAAAGCGCGCCGCCTATGAGCACGCCGCGCAAAAAAAAACTGAGTCAGGTCCCGCCGACGCCGACACCAACGACTCCGCCGGGTTTCCACCGGGAGCAACGCTGTGCGCCAAGTGCAACACCAAGGCGCTGGTACTGATGGATGGCTGCCAGACGTGCCTCAATTGCGGATACAGCAAATGCGGTTGAGGGTAAGAACTGCACTGCCAGCACCGGCGCAGGATTGATCCGCGCCGGGCGAGCCGCCGTTTACGCCGGCGTGCGACGACCGGGTCCGGTTGACGCAAGATTTCAGGGCTGAGGCGAGAACAGTCGCCGATATGGCCCTTCCGTCGTGTTGAGAGCTTCGTCTGTACGGAGCATTCGCTTGTCGCTGTTGACCGATCCGCAATAAGCCCTTTTGCGAAGAGATGGCCTTTGATGTTCCAGTCCAGATGAACTATCGAAGAAGGTCGCCATACGTTCTGCGAGATCAAATCCGGGAAATGCTTCGGCGACGCCAAATCTTGTCGTCTCGCACCAGTTGCCAGGTGGCTGGAAAATCACCTGGATCTTTACCTGCGGATATCACCCTGATCGATTGAAAGCGCCGCCACGTGATGGGGAATCATCAAGCGCTCCCCAGCGACTGCGGGAACTCGGTTTGTGATACGCATGTCACAACCAGCGCTCCATCCGAACACTCTTGAAGTTCCGCCTTGGCATCCACCGCAGGTAGTTGCGGCGGCCGGGTGCAGGCGAGGGTTGCAATGACTGCGACGGCTCTTTTATTGAATGGTTTTGAGGGTAGTCGCTCGCGTCAGCCTTTACTCGCAGCAATACGTTCGCCCGGTAGTTCCAGCAAACCAAGGAGCAGTTTGTCGTGATTGCCTACTATCTGTCGCTCGGCCTACGTAGTCTACGCAAGGCACCTATATTAACGGCCTTGATGGTGATGTCGGTGGCCTTTGGCGTCGCGGCCTCCATGACGACGTATGCCGTATTCCGGGCCATGTCTGGTGATCCCATTCCATGGAAATCGTCCAAGCTGTTCTTCCCCCAACTGGATGCCTGGGGACCCAGTTCGCGCCCATCCGGTCAAGCTGACGGGGAACTTCCGGATATCCTGACGTATACCGATGCGGTCGCCTTGATGCGCCGCCACGGGGATATCCCGCAGTCCGCGCTGTATCCCATTGCGCCAACGGTTTATCCCGACGATCCGACGAAGAAGTCCCGTTCGGTGTCAGGACACGCGGTATATGCCGACTTCTTCAAGATGGTGGATGCCCCGTTTCTTTACGGGCATGCCTGGTCGGTCGAGGACGACCAGGGCCACGCCCTGCTTGCGGTCATCAGCAGCGACCTGAATCAGCGGGTATTCGGGGGTGCCAACAGTATTGGCAAGGATCTTCGCTTGAACGGCCGCACCTATCGGGTCGTCGGCGTGCTCGATGACTGGCGCCCGCAACCCAAGTTCTACGACCTCGCCAACAGCAATGCCTTCGGTGCGCCAGACGACATATTCGTACCGTTCACCGCGGCCATCGATCAGCAGATGGATACCAATGGCAATTTCGGCTGCGGCGTCTCGCTGCCCGCACCTGGATTCGCCGGCACGCTCAGCTCCAGCTGCACCTGGATCGCCTACATGGTAGAGCTCGATGGGGCTTCCCAAGTCCTGGCGTATCGTCAATTTCTGGAGGGCTACCTGCGTGACCAGCAACTCGCCGGCCGCTTTGGATGGGCCCCGAACTATCGCCTGCGCAACTTGCCCGCATGGATGGATCTGGAGCAGGTCGTGCCGCCTGAGACAAAGATGTCGGTGGTGGTGGCTTCGTGTTTCCTGATCGTTTGCATGGTCAATGCGATTGGCCTGTTGCTGGCGAAGTTCTTGCGTCGCTCCAACGAAATAGGCGTGCGACGCGCGCTGGGAGCGACGCGCGGGGCCATCGCCTTGCAGTTCGGCGTCGAGGCGGCAGCCGTGGGCGTGGCGGGCGGCGTGCTCGGCTTGTTGTTCACGTGGGCAGGCGTCGCGTGGATGCATCGCGTGCTGCCGAGCGAAGTGGCCGTGCTGACCCGGATCGATGCCTCATTGCTGGCCGAAACGCTTTTGCTTGCCATCGTGTCGGCCATTCTCGCCGGTATGTATCCCATTTCGCGCGCAAGCCGGGTTCGGCCTGCCATGCAGCTGAAGATCGATTGAGGAGAGCGCCATGAACGTCCATCCCGTCATCGCAGCCTTGCGCAAGCACAAGACCGGAACGGTGCTGATCGCGCTGCAAATCGCGCTCACGCTCGCCATCGTCTGCAACGCATTTTTCGTGGTCGGCGAGCGGCTTGAAAAGGTTCATCGTGTCACTGGGATAGACGAACGGGACATCCTGTTCGTATCCACATCCCATGCCGGCCTCAGCACCAGCACGGACAGCGACAAGGCGCGGATCGACGCCGACGTGCAAAGCGATCTGCAGGCGCTGCGCAAGCTCCCTGACGTGGCAGATGCGTATGAAACGGAAACGCTTTCCCTTTCCAACAACAATTGGGGACTCGGGCTGAAGAAAACAGCGGATGCTCGCGGCGGCGTACCTGGCAACATTGTCTTCTCGGACGAGCACGCGATCCCGACGCTGGGCGTAAAACTGATTGCAGGGCGCAATTTCAATTCCGACGAAGTCACGCCGCACACGCTGCTGGGCGTGGTCGAGCCGCCCGCCGTCATCCTCACCAAGCACATGGCTGACGAACTGTTCCGGGCCGGCGACGCTCTTGGCAAGCAGGTTTATATGGTGGGCGGCGCCACCAAGCCGAGCACCATCATCGGCATTGTCGACAAAATGGAAAGTGCGTCCAGCCAAACCAATTCCGATTCCATCGCCTGGAACTGCATTTTGCTACCGTTCCACATGACCGAGTCGCAACGCTTCTACGTGGTCCGCGCCAAACCGGGTCGCCTGGAAGCCGCCGCCAAGAGCGTTCCTGCTGCACTCTATGCGCAGGATCCGCTGCGCGTGATTCCGGATGGACCGGGCGAGAACGCAGGCGTGCGAACCTTCGCGCAGATCCGCGAGCAGGCCTACAAGGGCGATGTCGCCCTGGCACAACTGATGATCGCCATAAGTATGATTCTGCTCGCCGTGACGGCGGCCGGCATCGTAGGACTGACCAGCTTCTGGGTCGGCCAGCGCCACAGGCAGATCGGCGTGCGGCGTGCGCTGGGGGCCACCAGGCACGACATTCTCCAATACTTCCTGGTTGAGAACGCGCTGATCAGCATAGGCGGCGTCGTCCTGGGCGCCGCTCTCGCGATCGGCTTCAATCTGTGGATGGTCACGGAGTTCGAGATGCATCGCCTCCCCGTGACTTATGTGCTGTGCGGCGTTGTACTGCTTCTCCTTCTGGGTCAGACGGCCGTCCTCGGACCTGCGATCAGGGCGTCGAGCGTCGCTCCCATCGAGGCCACGCGATCCGCGTAGCCGACAGCGAATGCCATGTAATCGTTCGCTTATAGATTCCGGATGTGTGACCAGCTTGGGTTATGGAGTACGAGGCCGCTTTCGACCGAGGCAGTGTAAAAACGCAAAACTTCGAGCCATACGCAATCCTGTTTCGTTGTCCTCTGTGTCAGAAGCAGTTCACGGGACGCCAATGACTCAGGCCATGATGGCGACGCAATGCGCAGGTAACGCCGGCTCGCTGATCGAACAGCGCATTGAACAATCCGCGACCGACCCGACAGCCATCACGGTCTTCGGCGCATACACTGGCGTTGGCGCGCGCCGCTGTTGCCTGACAAGCGCATGGCGTGCGCGGGAGGCGTTTTGGCCGCGTTGAAATGCTGGATGGTGCGATGCGCGCCTCCATGCACGCGCGCTTGCCATCCTGGCTGCCACTGTTGGCCTTGCCGGATACCCCGGTATCATCGCGATACGATAAGGGGTTCATCAGGAGAACGATCTGTGGTCGCAAAGATCTCGACAGGCGTGGAAGGGCTGGATCGTCTTACCGGCGGCGGCTTCCTGCGAGGTTCGGCATACATCGTCCAGGGTCCGCCGGGCGCCGGCAAGACCATCCTGGCCAACCAGTTCTGCTTTGCGCACGTGCGCGCTGGCGGCCGGGCGCTGTACATGTCGCTGCTGGCCGAATCCAGTGCGCGCATGCTCAATTACGTAGGCCAGATGGCTTTCTTCGATTCGTCTGCCTTGCCTGGGCGCATGGAATACATCAGTGCTTATGGCGTGCTGGAACGCGAAGGACTGCCTGGCCTGTACAAGCTGATCCAGCATGAGCTCAAGCGTCACGAAGCCACGGCGATGGTGCTCGACGGCACCTTCGTAGCGCAGTCGACAGCGTCGGAGCAGGAGTTCCGTGCATTCATCCATACGTTGCAGGGCGTTGCCAGCATGGCGAACGCGGTACTGATGATGCTGACCCACCAGGCGCGCGAGGCCAGCAGTCCGGAATACACGATGGTGGATGGATGGATCCAGATCAGCAACGAAACACTCGACTACCGTGCGGTGCAGAACATCCAGGTGCGTAAGCATCGCGGTGCGCAGATCCTGGGCGGCAAGCATCAGTTGCGGATCAGCGAGCGCGGCATCGAGGTGTTCCCGCGTATCGAAAGCTGCATCAGCAACGTGCCACCGCCACTGCATGAGCTTTCCAGTATCAGTACCGGGCTGGGCGATCTGGACCGATTGCTCGGCGATGGGCTGCCCGGCGAGTCGGCGACACTGGTGCTGGGATCGACCGGCACCGGCAAGACCACGCTGGGTTTGCACTTCGTGGCCCAGGCCACGCACGAATCGCCGGCCTTGTTGCTGAGTTTCTACGAAAGCCCGGCGCGCCTGCTGGCTCGTGCGGGCCAGCTTGGCTTCGATCTGAAGCATTTGGTGGAGCAGGATGTGCTGCGCCTGTTGTGGCTGGCGCCGGCGGAGCTTATCGTGGATGAGATCGCGCACGATATCGTGCGCCAGGTCAAGGAAATCGGCGCCAAGCGCGTCTTCATCGACGGCATTATTGCGTTACGTGACAGCCTGCCGCACCGCAGTCGCCTTCCTTACCTGATCAATGCGTTGAGTCTGCAATTGCGTGCCTGCGGCGCCACCGTCCTCTATACCCAGGAGAGTACCGAATTGGAAGTCGACACTGCCATGCCTTCTGACGAGTTGTCCGCGATGGTGGACAACGTATTGGTGCTCAACGTTTCGCGCCGTCATCACGCTACGCAACGCTACATATCGGTGGTGAAAATGCGCGATCGCAATTTCGATCCGCACATTCACCCGTTTTATATCGGCAAGCATGGCCTGGCGCTCGGTTCGGATATCCGGATTCCCGGCGCCGAGCCGGCGAATTGAACTGATGTTGCGCATTCTGCTGGTCGAGGATGATCCTGATGTCGCCGCGGTAACGAGCGCCATGCTCGAGTATTACGGCTACCATGTAACGATCGCCATCGACGGTCGCCAAGGTCTGGAGATCCTCTCGCAGGAGCAGCCGGAGCTGATTGTCACCGATTTCATGATGCCGCTGATGTCCGGTCTTGAAATGATCGAGAAGATCCAGGATGCCGGCCGTCTCGTCCCTATCATCTTATGCAGCGCGATCTCGGAAACGCACTTTCCGCCGCATCGCGCGCGCTACGATGTGTTCCTGCAAAAGCCGTATGACGCAAAGGCCCTGATCCAGGCCGTGGAAACCTTGCGCAAGCGAAACCAGACGCCATGACCGACGGCAGCGGCGCCGGCCTGGGTGACCGGGGACACGGTTTCCTCGGATCAACCCGGCGCATGCAGCCCCATCATGGCTGGGATGGTGCCGACGAAGCTCCCGGCGGCCGCGCGGTGCGCTTCAGCGTTCTGGCGATGTAGTCGTGCACTTCCTGTTTCGACACGGCGCCGCGGTGCGTGGTGTCGATGGCATCGAAATGGTTGGCGATGAACGGCACTTGCCCGGCCTGCGCTTCCTGCCGGCTCAACAGGCCGTCGTGATTCTTGTCTGCCGCGTCGAAGTTCTTGTCTAGCGCCTTGACGTTGCGCGCCAGGTCGTTGAGTCCGGTCTGCGCCAGCGCCATGCTGGGTGAACCCGCCATGGCCAGCAGAACCAGCGTCGCACAGGTGAATCGGATCATGGCGGGGCCTCCTCGTAAGTCGTTGCGGCATGCTTGCGAAAACAGACGATCGCGAGGCTAGCACGATGCGCGCACAGGCGCGTGTGACTCGGGCAGGCAGGGAACACCAGCGTCATTTCATCGCCTACGCTGCGATCTGCATGTACCAAAAAAACCTGCATGCCGTTACAAGCGTGCGCCCTGGCGACATGGCGCAAAACTGTAAAGCCGCTCAGTGCCAACCTGGATTCCGATGCAGCGCATGGTTAAGCGTCGCTGCGATGCACTGCGCAAGCTCGACATAAGTCGGTGCCCGCGGATGACGCTCGCGCTTGGCCGCGTGCGCGAGCAGGTCGGCGCCGGCATAACCGTCCGGCTGGATGCGGTGGGCGAAAAGGCAGGCCCGTGGTGCATCCAGGAAAGCCTGTATTTCGGCACAAAAGCGTTCGCCCGCCTCGGATGCGTCAGTAGGCGCGATCAAGACCGTCAATGCGCGGCTGCCTTTGTGGCGCAGATGGCGCATGGAAGCTTCCAGTTCCACGATCACGGTATGTCCTTCGGGTAGATCCAGGTCGCGCAGCAGTACTCCCTCGACCTCAGCCGCTGCCTTGCGCGCTTCCAGCTCGATCCTGCCCAGGAAACCCATGCGCAGTTCCTGGCGCGTGTAACGCAGCGGCATGGTGGAAACTTGCGTATCGTTCTTGCGCACGATCCACGAATGATTGACACGCTCGAACGAAATGCCTGCCTGTTCATAGCTCAATCGACAATTTTCGGCGCTGATGCTGGCATGCGCCGCCCAGGCGGCTTTCAGGTAGGCGAGATTGGGCTGAGTGCTGATCATTCAGGTTTCCAATTAATCACGTGGCAGCCATGCCCGGGCCTTATATTCGTCGAGCCGGGATGATGAACGTATCGGCCGAACGCCGCCGAACTTCAGTGTGGCCCGCGGTCCGTTTTCACGCCTCCGCAACATCCGTGTTTCAAAGATGTATATGGAGCGCAGCCCTGGCTGACCCCGCAGCGCGGCCTTGAACCGGCCGGGCTTGCCTCCTTCCCTACTATCCATTCATACGTGGAATGACTCATGACGACACTGGCTGGAAGCCATCCTTCGAGCCCGCAGGTGTACAAGACACCCACCGGTATCGCCGGATTGGACGAGTTGACGCTCGGCGGCCTGCCCGGTGGCAGGCCCACGCTGGTCTGTGGTGCCGCCGGCTGCGGCAAGACCCTGTTCGCCGTGACCTTCCTGGTCAATGGCGCGGTCACTTACGGCGAGCCGGGCGTGTTCATGAGCTTCGAGGAGCGCGAGCAAGACCTGGAAGCCAACGTCGCCTCGCTCAACTATCGCCTGGAAGAACTCGTCGCGCAGAAAAAGCTGTGCATCGATCACGTGTACATCGAACGGGCGGAGATCGAGGAGAGCGGCGATTACGATCTGGAAGGATTGTTTGTACGACTCGGGCATGCGATCGACTCGATCGGCGCCAAGCGCGTGGTGCTCGATACCCTGGAAGCCCTGTTTGCCGGTCTTAGCGATAGCCGCATCCTGCGTTCGGAGCTGCGCCGGCTATTCGCGTGGCTGAAGAGCAAAGGCGTCACGGCCATCATCACCGGCGAGCGGGGCGAAGGCCAGCTGACACGCTACGGCATCGAGGAGTACGTCTCCGATTGCGTGATCCTGCTCGACAACCGGGTCCAGGACCAGATCAGTACACGGCGGCTGCGGGTGGTGAAGTATCGCGGCTCGGCGCACGGTACCAATGAATATCCATTCCTGATCGATGAGCACGGCATCAGCGTGCTGCCCATCACCTCGGCAGGCCTGGCGCACAATGTCTCGCGGAAAGTGGTCTCGACCGGTGTGCCCGGCATTGACGACATGCTGAGCGCGGGTGGCTATTTCCAGGGTTCGAGCGTGCTGATTTCCGGCCTGGCCGGCACCGGCAAGTCGACCATGGCCGCGGCCTTCGTCGACGCGGCCTGTACGCGCGGGGAACGCTGCCTGTTCTTCGCCTTCGAGGAATCTCCCGAACAGATCATCCGCAACATGAGTTCGGTAGGCATCCAGCTGCAGCAGCACGTCCAGAGCGGTCTGCTGCATTTCGAGGCGGCTCGCCCGAGCCTCTACGGTTTCGAAATGCATCTGGCGCGCATGCATCGCGATATCGAGCGGTTCAAGCCGAGTGCCGTGATCGTCGATCCCATTTCCGCATTCAGCGGCCCTTCCTACGAAATTCACGCCACTCTGCTGCGACTGGCGGATGTCTGCAAAAGCCGCGGTCTCACTGCTATCTTCACCAGCCTTTCGGCGGCGGCCGACGCCTCGAGCGAGCGCGAGCGCAGCGTATCTTCCTTGATGGACACCTGGATTTCCCTTGCCGATGTGGAAGCCAACGGTGAGCGCAATCGCGTGTTGTACGTGATCAAGGCGCGTGGCATGGGCCATTCCAAGCAGTTGCGCGAATATCAGCTTACCTCGCATGGCTTCAAGATCATCGATGCCTATATCGGTCCCGACGGCGTACTCACCGGCACGGCGCGGCTGGCGCAGGAGGCGCGCGAGCGGGAAGACACTGCACGCCGGCAGCAGGCAGTCGAACTGCGCCGGCGCGAGTTGCAACGCCGACATGCGGCAACCGAACGCCAGATCGAAGAGCTGCGCGCCCAACTTGCACTGGATGAGGTCGAAACGAATATGTTCATCGAACAGGAAGAGAATCGCGAGGCCATGCTCGGCGCCACGCGAGCTGAGATGGCGGCCATACGAGGCAAACGCAAATGATGCACGACTATCCGGGTGAAGCACCGTCGAGTGCCGATGAGGTTATCGAAACCGACGAAGACGGCAACTTCAACTTGCGGCTGTATGTCGCCGGGCAGAATCCCAAGTCCCTTGCCGCCATCGCCAACTTGAAGCGCATCTGCGAGGAACACCTCGCGGGACGCTACAGCATCGAAGTAATCGACCTGCTGATCACGCCGCAACTGGCCGCCGGTGACCAGATCGTGGCATTGCCCACGCTGGTACGGCGGCTGCCGCCGCCGTTGAAACGGATCATCGGCGACCTTTCCAACACCGAGCGCGTGCTGGTCGGGCTGGATATCCGCCTCAGGGCCGGGGGAGGCGCATGAACGCCGGCAGCGGCGACCATGCCGAAACGGACCGGCCACAGTACAAGCTGCGGTTGTTCATCACCGGTTCCACGCCGCGCTCCACACGCGCCATCCACAACATGCGCCGCATCTGCGAGGAAAACCTGCATGGCCTGTACGATCTCGAAGTCATCGATGTCTACGAAAGTCCCGAAGCGACGCGGGAACTGCAAATCGTCGCCACGCCGACCCTGGTCAAGATACTGCCCGAGCCTTTGCGCAAGATCATCGGCGACCTGTCCGACCGCGAGCGCGTGCTGGCCGGCCTGAATCTCGCGCCCTTGCCTCCGGAGTCCCCGCAAAATCCATGAACGACTCGTTTTTCCCCAACGTCTTGCAGAGCGTGGACGACGCGGAGACCGCCGAGCTGCGGCAGCGGTTGCTCGAAGCCGAGGAGACCCTCGATGCGATCCGCAACGGCGAGGTCGACGCGGTGGTCATCGGCGGTCCGCGCGGAAGCGTGGTCTACACGCTCGAAGGCGCGGACAAACCTTACCGGATCTTGGTCGAGCAGATGCAGGAAGGCGCGGTGTCGCTCAGCGACGATGGCATGACCTTGTACTGCAACCAGCGTTTCGCCACGCTGCTGGGCGTCAAGCGCGAATCGCTGATCGGCGGCAGCATCATCGATTTTCTTTCACCCGATGAACGCATCGCCTTCGAGCAATTGCTGAAGGGCGGCACGGATTTCGGCCGCTCAGCCGAGTTCACCTTGGTGGCCGCGTCGGGGGCCGCGGTGCCCGTGAATGTTTCGGTAGCAAACCTGGAAACGGAAACGACGGCGACGCCGGTGCTGTGCGCGGTCATTACCGACCTGACCCATAGCCGGCGCCGCAGCCATGAATTGGCCGCCGCCAACCAGCAGTTGGCCAACGAGGTCAAGGAACGTCGTCGGATCGAAGACAGCCTGCAGTTGGCGCTGGAAGCCGCGGGCATGGGCTATTGGAGCCTGGACCTGCACAACGGCGCCATCAACTATTCGCCGCGTTACGCGGAAATCTTCGGGTTGGCCGGCGGATCGCAGGGCGAACCGCTGGAAACGATCCTGTCGCAATTCATCGAAGAGGACCGCGCCGAAGTCTCCCGCGGATTCGCCGCGGCGACAGGTACCGGCGCCGTGCAACTGGAAAAGCGCATCACGCGCGGCAACGACCATGCCCTGCGCTGGGTGCAGCTGAAAGCCCGCACGCATTATCAGGATGGGCGCGCGGTGAGTATCGCCGGCGTGGTTTCGGACGTGACGCACCGGCGCTTGATCGAGGAACAATTGCGGCAATCGCAGAAGATGGAAGCGATCGGCCAGTTGACCGGAGGCATCGCGCATGACTTCAACAATCTGCTGATGGTGATCGGCGGCAGCCTGGACATGCTCGATGTGCGGGCGGAAAGGGACGCCCGCACCAGCCGCCTGCTTGCCGCGGCCCGCCATGGCGTCGAGCGCGGCGCCAAGCTCACCCAGCAGTTGCTGGCGTTCTCGCGCCGCCAGGACCTGCGCGCCGAGGCGATCTGCATCGATGATCTCATTGGCACGTTCCGCAGCCTGCTCGATCGCGCCATCGGCGAAACGGTCGAATTGACTATCGAGCCGGCGGCGCAGCGCTGGTTTTGCCGCACCGATCCGCATCAGTTGGAAACGGCGATTCTCAACCTCGCGATCAATGCCTGCGATGCCATGCCGCGCGGAGGCCACCTGCGCATCATCACGGTATTGGAGGCGCTCGACGAACAGACCGCGTCGGCCTATGACGCGAAGGCCGGCGAGTACGTCACGGTCGCGGTCGCCGATACCGGCGTCGGCATGACGCCTGAATTGATCGCGCGCGTGTTCGAGCCGTTCTTCACCACCAAGGAAGTCGGCAAAGGCACCGGGCTGGGGCTCAGCCAGGTCTATGGGTTCGCCCGTCAATCCGGCGGCTTCGTGAGCATCCAGAGCGAGCCGGGCCGTGGCACCACCGTGTCGATCCACCTGCCCAGAACCCATGAAGCCCCCGCGGTCGCCACGGATACGCGCCCGCACATGGATACTCGCGGTAAAGGCGTGGTGCTGGTGGTCGAAGACGACGACGACGTGCGCACCGTCACCTGCGGCCTGCTGCAAGACTTGGGCTACTCCGTACTCGAAGCCGACAGCGGACGCCGTGCGCTGGATATCGTGGAGAGCGGGAAACACATCGACCTGGTGTTCTCCGACGTGGTGATGTCGGGCGACATGAACGGTATCGACCTGGCGCGTGCGCTCACCTCCCGGCACGTGGGCACGCCGATCCTGCTGACCTCCGGCTATACCGCGTTGCGCCTGGTTTCCGATGCCACGCTCGAAGGCCTGCAATTCCTGCGCAAGCCGTTCAACCAGAACGAGCTATCGATCGCCGTTGGGGCGATGCTGAAAGCCGCGCGCGCTTGATGCCGCCGGAAGAAGCGGGCTCAAGCTCAAGCCTGCGTCGCCTCTTGGAATATCTTCACGCGCTTTCGACAAAATTCGGGTCTTATCCCAAGCTCAAAGTGAGGGTATCCAGGACAGCGGGATGAAAACCACCCTGCCTCCGGCCAAAAAACTTTGGAGTACAATCCCGCGCAATGGGGAGGAGCAAGACATTTTTGTGAAGGGACAGGTGGCTTCGCATTGAAAGCCAGGCAGCTGTCAGCGTTCGACCATACCGCCCGATCTCGCGCAGACATCTTGAGTCAACTCGACATCAGGAGTCCGTTGATGAATCCGCAGGTCGCGAAATTTGTCAAAGAGGCACAATTCAGCTCTCCGCTGCGCCGATACTTCTTTCCGCGCTATGCCTATAACTTTACGCCCCCGCAGCTGAGCTACCTATGCCAGTGCATCGAAGCCACCCGGTATGTGGAAGGCAGCATTGCCGAAGTGGGTTGCTTCGACGGTTCCGCCACGGTGTTTCTCAATAAATACATGGACGCCCAGGGCATCACGAAGGACTATTTCGCCGTGGACACTTTTTGCGGCTTTGTTGCGGAAGATATTCGCGTCGAAGTCGATGAAAGAGGTAAGAGCCGCGATATGTTCAAAGGCTTCCAGTCCAACAAGAAGCGATGGTTCGACGGAACCATGAAGCAGAACGGCATCACGCGCGTGCGCTCCATCCAGGCCGACGTCAACCAATTCGACCTCACCACGCTAGGGCCGCTTTCGTTCTGCCTGCTCGATGTCGACCTTTATCGGCCCATCAAGAAGAGCCTTCACGAGCTTTATGATGTTTTGCTTCCTGGCGGCATCATCGTCGTGGATGACTGCGATGCTTCCGTCGCGCGCTGGGATGGTGCCGACCAGGCCTATAAGGAATTCATGCAGGATAGAGGCGAACCCATTTGCATCGTCCACAGTAAGTTGGGGAAGATCGTCAAGCCATCGTAAAGAGGCGATCCGCGTGCGCTGAGATGGCCGGTCGGCGTGGCGAACCCCTAGCGTCGCGTGAGCCGCAGCGCCGCGGCAACCCGGCTGGCGATGGTGTAGGCGTCGCCCACGGGCTTATCGGCATACAACTGCGTGCCGCGGTTCCATGCATCGCCCAGCGCGAACCAGTCGATCGGCTTGGCGGGTGCGCCGGTGCGCAGCGCGTCGTCCAGCGAGCGGAAGTAGGCTTGCCAGCGCAGGCGATAGTAATCATGAGTGAGGCCGGCCCAATCCTTGTTGCCGTAATCGTGCAGGTTGGCGCTTTCGCTCGCTTTTCGATCGCCCCAGGTGGTGAGAATGGAACGGGCATCGTAGTCCAATCGCGTGCGCTCTCCTGGCGTGGACGCCCATGGCGGTACTTGCGCGAGCCAGCCGCCGAGCAGGAAAAAACGGTCGCTGGCGAGCAATTCATCCTGTAAATCCATAAGCTGCAACCAGCGCTGGGTGAGCGCTTCGAAGCGCTTGCGATCCTTGCTCTCGTAGGCGCTCTTGATCCGGGGTAGCAGCACGCGGCTTTCGTTGGCCAGCGTCTGGCGAGCGATATCCACCAGATCGTAGCGATAGGTTTCGCTGCCGCGCAGCGCCGGCGCGACCTGCAGCAGATCGGGCAGCGCCTGTCCGAATGCTTTTGCGCTGTAGCGCATCGCCTCGGGCGACCAGTGCGAGGCACGGTTCACCGACAGGCCCGGCTGTGCATTGAACAGCGATTCCTGCGCCGCATCGCGCTCGCTGTTGAACACCACCTGGTCGATGCGGATGCCATAGGCCGTATGCAGCAACACGTTCCATGCGGCCAATGCATGCGGATCGCTCGCGCCGTAACGGCGTTGCACATAATCGGCCGTCCATTGCGCGAGGTCGACGGGTTCGCTGCGCCAGGCCATCTCGGTGAACAGATCGAAGGCAAACGGATTGGTGTCCATGCCCTCGGTAAAGACGGCGGTGCCGGCCATGTTGCCGTTGCTGCGGCCCAGCCGCTGCAGCCGTTCGGTGAGGTTGCGGGTGTTCGCGCCGAGCGTGGTGCGGCCGCCGAATGCCCAGATACCGCCGAACAGGAACGGCGCATCCTGGAAATCCCGCTGGCGGTGATCGCGCGGAACCCGGTCGTGATCGATGTCGATGATCAGCAGGTGCCGGCGATCGACCCCGGCCAACAGGTCCTGGCGTGGATTGCCTTGCCAGGCGAGCATCATCCAGCGCGCATCCGGATGCGCGGCCAGCATCGCACCCTGCACTTTGCGCGCCGCGTCGGCGACCGGCACATCGCCGGCATCGCCACCTTCCTGAAACACCTCCATATCGTAGATATCGCTGTCGCCGAACAGCTCGCGTTGATGGCGATAGAACGCGGCGGCGAGCCTGGCGAACATCGGATCGCGCGGATCGAGCCAACCCGGCCGGGTGAAGCCGGCCCATTCGCCTTGCGGCACGACGTGCGCTGCCGGAAACCGGTTCTGGAAATCGCTGGGCACGATACCGTAGAAGCCCGGCAGCACGGGCGTGATGCCCAGCTCGCGCAGGCGCGCAACGATCTGTTGCGCCGAGGCCGCGCGCTTTTGCAACAGGGCCGCGCTGATCGGTCCGTCGAAGCAGCACAGATTGCCCATCCATTGCCAGTTCTGGTGCGCGGGCTGGGTGAGCCAGTCGCGGATATCGCGATCCGTATAACCCACGTCGTGGAAAGTTCGGTAAAGCACGCTATCCATGCCGCGCTCGACCAGCACCGCGTTGATGCCGGACAACGCCAGCACGTCAATCTCCCGCTGCCAGCGCGGCCAATCCCAATACGGCGCGGTGTAGCCGTCGACATTCTGGTTCAATGCATAGCGGTAGGCATAAGGCGTCTGCTGTTCGATCACTGTCGTGGGCAATGGGAACGGAGCGGTACCAACGCGATCGCCATTGGGCGATAGCTGCACGTGCGCGACATATTTCAAATACCAGTTGACGCCGAACAGCAGCGCGCTTGGGGTGCTGCCTTCCACCTTGATGTGGCCGTCCGCGGCCGAGATGCGAAAGTGCTCGTGGCGCGGCGCGGCGGGCAGGGGGCGTAGTTCGAACTGGTTCGCCTGGTGTGGCAGCAGGCGCATCAGTAGCGCCTGCTCCGGACGGGTATCGAAGCCTGGCGCGCTCGCGGCGTGCGCCGTCGGTAGCAACGCTGGTACGCAAGCCAGGATAAGCAGGAAACGCAGGGTGGCACGCATGGTCAACGTTCCCGTTCGCGCAGTTGAAAGGTTGTCGCCGGAACAGGCCGGGGCGTTGGCGCACTGTAGGACAAGAACTGGGCTGTCGCGCGGGGGCATCGCGTAACCGTTCCCTGGGCGACCACCGGTTGCATCGAAGTACGGCTGGTGCCGGATACCGATGCGGACCGCCAGCGCGCTGGGGCCTGGTGTGTTACTCGCCGCCTGGCACGGCTCAGCTGAGCGGGTTGGCTTCGTCGTCCAGCGGCAGCACTTCATCGAAAATGGTGTAGTCGATCACGTTGATGCCGTTCGGATCGCGGCGCACCAGATCGATGTAGCGGTGATTCCAGCGCACTTCCTTGATATCCCATTGCTGGCGCGCCAGCATCGATTGCGAGGTGGTTTCGTCGACGCCTTCGATGGTCAGCAGCACGGCCGCCTCGCTGGCGGCGAGGCTTTCCGGCGAGACGCCGTAGAGCGGACTGCTCTCGTCGATGACATGCATCAGGTTCCAGCTCAGCACGAACACCGGATGGCGATCGCGCACCAGTTTCATATCCTCGATGCGGCGCAGCTGGAAACCTTCCGGCGTGGCATGCATGCGCAGCAGGTGCAATTGGGCGGAGGCTTGGGCAATGAGGTTCAGGCGCATGTTCGCGGCACGCATCATCAATGTCGGCTTGCCGTCGATCGTGCGCACGATGGGATGCTTGCCGAAGACGATCTTGGCGCGCGGGCGCGAGAAGCGCGCGAAGATCAGGCCGGTGGTGACCGCGATATTGCCCATGCCGACGATGATCTCCACGGTCGCCACCAGGTGGGTGTAGATCGATTGCGGATGCATGTCGCCATAACCCACCGTGGCCAGCGTTTCCACGCTGAAGAAAAAAGCCCCGGCCAGCCCTTTCGGGTACTGGTTGGCGATGCCGCCGGGATCGACCTGGTAGATCATCGCGAACACTGCGTTGAGTATCAGGAATACGCTGGTGGCCAGGCCGAAGAACGCCGGCCAGGTCATGGTGAGGGCGCGATGGTAGAAATCGTCCCAGAAGTGTTCTTTCAAACCTTCGGAGACGAACGGCCGGCCGCCGAAGCGCACCACGCGCGGCCTTCGCCGGAATGACAGAACCAGCTTGTCCAGCATGTGATGACTCCTGCGCCGACGCCAGGTCGATTGTAGCGCTCGCCTCGCGCATCACGACATGCGCGATGCGCCGGTGCGGCGAGGGCGCTAAGCTGGCCTGCCAGGCAAAGGTGTTGGTATTCATGCTCAAGCTCATCGGCTTCGACGGCGACGATACGCTCTGGCACAGCGAAGGCTATTACCGCGAGGCCAGCGCGCGCTTCCTCGCCATCCTCGGGCGCTACGTGGACGTAGGCGCCGCCGGCGTACAGGCCGGCATGCTCGCTACCGAGCGGCGCAACCTGAAGCTGTTCGGCTACGGCGCCAAGGGCATGACCCTGTCGATGGTGGAAACGGCGATTGCGATGACCGATGGACGCATTTCAGCCAACGACATCCATCAGCTGGTGGAAGCAGGCAAGACCATACTGCAGCATCCGGTGGAATTGCTGCCCGGCGTGCGCGAGGCGATTGCCGCGGTGGCCGAGCGGCATGCGGTGGTGCTGATTACCAAGGGCGACCTGTTCCATCAGGAGAAGAAAGTGGTGCAGTCGGGCCTGGCCGGCCTGTTCCGCCGGATCGAAATCGTCTCGGAGAAGGATACGGCCAGCTATCGCCGCGTACTCGCGGAATTCGCGCTGGAACCGGCACACTTCGCGATGGTGGGCAATTCGCTGCGCTCGGATATCGAGCCGGTGATTCGCCTGGGCGGCTGGGGGGTGCACATGCCTTATCACGTCACCTGGGAGCATGAGATGGAACACAACCTCGGCGAGGCGGACGCGCCGCGCATGCTGACCGTCGACACGCCGGCGGCCATTCCCGCCGCGATCGCGCAACTCGCCGCGCGGGCAGGACGCTGACTGCCATGCTCGCTTCGCGCCATATCCAGTGTCCCTATTGCGGCGAGCGCATCGAGATCCTGCTGGATGCTTCGGCCGGCGACCAGCGTTACATCGAAGATTGCCAGGTGTGCTGCCGGCCGATCAGCGTGGAAGTGTGGGTGGGTGCCGATGACGAGCCGCACGTGAGCGTGGCCGGAGAGGATGAGGCTTGATGGCCGTCCACGTTTGCTGGTCCGCAGCTATCCCCGCTACCGGAAACTAGCGACAGACATGTTCCAGGTTCCGGACGCAAATGCAGGCATCGCGCTGTGCGCTGGCTTGTCCAGATTCTTCGGACGGAAGACGCTAACGCAACTCGGAAGCCTCGACGATGCCGATCCCCGCCGCCGCCAGCATCGCGTGCGTGTTTTCATCGCTTTGCGGCGTCACCGGTCGTGTGAGGTCCCGGATCATGTGCGCGCGAAAGCCCAGCGCCAGCGCATCCTGCGCGGTCCATAGCACGCATACGTCCCGTGCCAGGCCGGCTACGTAGACCTCGCTGACGCCGCGTTCGCGCAGCCAGCCGGCCAGCCCGGTGCTGGGGCGTTGGCCGTCTGCGCCGTGGTTTTCGCGAAAGCCGCTATAGGAATCCACCTCTTGCGTGCTGCCTTTGCGCAGGATCAGGTCGAGTGGCGACCAGTCGATGCCCGGATGCAGCGCTGCACCGGGCGTGCCTTGCACGCAGTGATCGGGCCATAGCGTTTGTGGGCAACCGTACAACTGGATCGACTCGAATGGTTTTCTGCCCGCATGCATGCTGGCAAAGGAAACGTGGCCGCGCGGATGCCAGTCCTGCGTTGCCACGGTGTGCCGGAACAGCCGCCGTTGCAACAGGTGTTCGATGCCGGGAACGATGGCATCGCCTTCATGGCAGGCCAACGCGCCGCCCGGCATGAAATCCGGTTGCACATCGATAAGGAGCAAGGCGGCATGGCTGTGCATGAGAGTGGCGATCTGGTGCGAATCGCAAGATTCCACTGCCAATCGCCGGCATAATGCAAGCGATCAATCCGGATAGCCGCAGGAAAAGCATCGATGCATTACGACCAATCGTGGATGGGCTATGGCCTGACCGGTGGCCTGGAAGCCGGTGCCATCAGCGCCGTCGCCGCGCTGCTGCTGTATCTGGTCGTGCACGCCATCGGCCGCCGGGCCGGCTGGAGCCCGCTGCGGCAGCTCGCGGTGGCCTTCCTGCTGTCGCTGGCGCTGACCGCCAGCGGCGACATGTGGGACCTGGTCTATTTCAATTACGGCCAGACCGAATCGATCCAGTTCCTCAAGGCCAAGCTGGCGCAGGTACACGACCCGGACAGTATCGGGCTGCGCGTGTTCTGGGAGATGGTGGGTGCGCTGGTGGGCGCGGGCGTGGGCTGGCTGGTGCTTGGCGGCGACTGGCGCGGAGCGCTGCGCGGGGATTGATCGGCTGCCGCAGCGGATTTACAGGATCGGATCGAACAACCGCGCCACGTTCATGGCCAGCCGCCGTGGATAGCGTGCGCGGCGGTATTCGTCGCCGGTGATTTCCACCGCCTTGCCGAAATCGTCCAGCAGCATGCGTTCCACGTCTGCGGCGAAGGCGCGATCCACGTTCAATGCGCCGATCTCGAAATTGAGCCGGAACGAACGGTTGTCCAGGTTCATGCTGCCGACGCTGGCGGTGTCGTCGTCGACCAGGATGACCTTCTGGTGCACGAAACCCGGCTGGTAGCGATAGATGCGGATACCGGCTTCGATAGCGTCGTGGGCGTGCAGGGTGGAAGCGAGGAATACCGCGTGATGGTCCGCGCGCGAGGGAATCAGCACGCGCACGTCGACGCCGCGCATCACCGCCAGCCGCAGCGCGGACATGACCGCCTGGTCGGGCACGAAATAGGGCGTGGTCAGCCATAGGCGTTTGCACGCGGCGTTGATCGCGACGGTGAAGTACAGCGAGCAGCTTTCCTGTGGATCGGCCGGCCCGGTGGCGGCGATCAGCGTATAGGCGTCGCCCTGCGCGGGGCGTGGCGGCAGCATCGGCGGCAACTCGCCGGTTACCCAGTGCCAGTCCACGGCGAAGCTGCGTTGCAGGTCCATCACCGCCGGACCGCTCATTTGCAGGTGCGTGTCGCGCCATGGCGCAAGCGGCGGTTTCAGGCCGAGGTATTCGTCGCCGACGTTCAGTCCGCCGAGGAATCCCAGCCAGCCGTCGACCACCACGATTTTGCGGTGATTGCGGAAATTGAGCTGGAAGCGGTTGTGGTGGCGTTGCGTGGCGAAGGGATGGATCGCCACGCCGCCCTGCCGCAGGCGCTCGACATAATGGCGGGGCAGGGCATGGCTGCCGATGCCGTCGAACAGCACGAGCACCTGCACGCCGGCTGCGGCGCGTTCCAGCAGCGCTTTTTGCATGCGCCGGCCGAGCTCGTCGTCGTGGAAGATGAAGAACTGCATCAGCACGCAGCGCTCGGCCTGCGCGATGGCGTCGAAAATGGCCTCGAAGGTGGCCTCGCCATCGATCAGCAGCCGCAGTTGCTGCCCGGGATGAAAGGTGCCCTGCAGCATCCGCGCCAGCGCGCCGTACCGCGTGCACGAGGGCGGCAAGCCGGCCAGTTCGCTGCCTTCGGAAGCCTGCGACAGGCGCTGGCGATGGCTGCGGTGCAGCGTGATATATCCGGAAAAATGGCTGCGCCCGAGATACAGGTACGGCAGCAAGGTGACATAGGGCAGCAATGCAAGGCCGAGTGCCCAGGCGAACGCGCCCTGCGGGGTGCGGGTGTGCATGACCGCGTGCGTTGCCACGACGATGCCCGTGATGTGCAGCGCAATGACAAGCAGGGTAAGAAGCTGCGGAAAGCTCATGGCGAAAGGATCGATGGGGTTTTGGGTCGCCGCCTCCCCGCGTTCGAAGGCGGGGGCGCGATGCGGGAAGCGCTTGCGTGAGTTTTATCGAAGCGGCGGCCGATCGCCACTGCGCCGGATTATCCCCTCTCTCGGCCTGTTCCCCTGCGGGCCTGGTCAGTGCTGCATGTCAGCGATGTGCGCTTGTCGTCTTCGCTGTCGCCATCGCGTTGGCGTGACGTTGTACCTGGCTCGCGCTGCTGCTGGCGCTATGCAGGTGGTTCAATCGGCCAACAGCCGGTCGGCCAGTTGCCGCGCCTGTTGGCGGATTTCCGGCATGGCGGTCGATTCCCATAACGTGCCGCGCAACATGCTGCCGAGCGCGAACAGCCGTGGCCATGCCTGGCCGTTATGCAGCAGGCGGCCATCCGGGCGGGCATCGATGCCCAGGCCAAACGGGTCGGAACGGATGTGGCCGTTGGTCATTAATTGCTGCAGCAGGGGATGCTGGGTCTGGCGCACATCGGTTTCCAGGCCGACGCTCTGGACGATCAGGTCCGCGTCGAGCGACTGTTCCAGCCCGCTGCCGTTAGACGTGTAGCGCATGCGCAGACCGCGTTCGGTGAGCCGCACGCCGCGCATGTGGCCGCGCAGGCGCTTGAGCCGGCCCTGCTGTTCGAGTGCCTGCACCGCCTTGGCCACCTGCGGCGGCAGGCGATGGCGCGCGCGCTCCCAGGCCCAGCGCGCGTGGCGCAGGAAGCGCGCACGATCGGCTTGCGGCAGCAGGCGCCACAGTTCCGGCGTGTGCGGACGCAGCGAATCGATGACGCGGCGCCAGTCATCGGTATGGCCGATCGCTTCGCGCACCAGGTGCAGCCAGGTGCGGATATCGGGCGCGTCGCGCATTGTTTCGACCAGTTCGGCGCTGTCCTCGAACGGCAGCGAGGCGCTCGCCTGATGCACTTCCGGCAGCACGCCATGGCGCGAGATCGCGGTGAAGCGGGCGTTGGGCCATGTCGCGGCAAGTTCCACGATCACGTCGACGGCGGTCAGCCCCAGGCCAATCACCGCAACATGATGGGCCTGGGTGTCGGGTTTGGCGTCGGCAAGCAGGGACCACGGCAGCGTGACGTAGCGCCCGCTGGCCAGCGCGGCATCGTCGACATGCGGAAGCGGGCGGGGCGTAAGCGCACCGACCGCCAGCACGGCGGCGTCGACGCGGGTGGTGGATTCACCCTGGAAAATGATGACGCCATCGTGCTCGGGCACCATCGCATCGACGTCATACGGCACCACGCGCACGTCGTGGCCGTTTTCTTTCGCGCGGGCCAGCGCCTGGGCGGTTTCCTTTTCGAGGTATTCGCCGTACCAGCAGCGCGGCAGGAAATCCGTGCCCGCGATCGTCGGATCGCGTTTCTGCATGTATTCCAGGAAGCCGCCGGGACGGCTGGCGAACATGCCCATCGCTGCCGCGCGCACGTTCAGCAGGTGCCGTTCCGAACGTGTGCCGTAAGCCACGCCGCGTCCAGGCGTGCCGGTTCCGGTATACCAGTCCAGATGCAGTGGCTGCGCTGCCGGGCGCTCCAGCAATTCACTGAGCAGCGTGGCCCCCGCGGCGCCGCCGCCGATAATGGCGACCCGTCGAAACATGTAAATCCTTGCAACGTGGATGAAACCGGATCTGTTTTGATATCAGACGCGAAGCTGACCGGCAATCCTTGCGCGTTGCGGCAGGCCTTGCCAGGCGGGTGCGGAAGCGGCCTGCTCGTAGGTGGTGTAATCCTCGAGATCGCCGCCATAGACATGCAGCGTCAGCGCGGTTTCCTGCCGCGAAAGATTGCGGCAGCGGTGCATGTAGGGCGGTTCGGCATCGAACCAGGTGGCATCGCCAGGGCCCAGCCAGTCGCGGCCGCGCAACTGCCACGGTTCGGCGGTAGAGCTGCGCGACCACGATTCCACTTCCAGGGCGCCGTACAGGCTCAGTTCGATCCCCCACAAACCCGCATGATCGTGCGACGGCGAGATGTAGCCGGGCGGCCAGGCCATCACCAGCACGCTCACGCCCGGGCGGCCACGCCGCGCCAACAGCCAGCGTCCCAAGCCGTGATGGTGCCGGCGCAGATCGGACAAGCCACGCGCCAGCGCTTGTGCATCGCGGTGAATGATGGCGCCAAGTTCACGCGAGAGCGACGCGAGATCCGGATTTTTTTCAAGCGTGTGCGTCAGCGCTATATCACGCAACGCTTTGAGACTGTGTCTGTAGTTACGCATAGACTTCGTAGGCAAACCGGAGATGGCGGCAGTGGACCATGCCCCCCGTTAAATGGCCGTAAGACCCGCATAGGTACCTATTTCGCAATAGCCGTGACTTCCAGGGCATGGATACCGGGATCTGCCGGCCTATGCTTAAGCCTGATGCTTAAGCCCGACCTCGTGCCTTAAACCTTGGCTGGGCGAGGCGCATCTGACCGTAAGGCCGATTGCGGAGAAACGGACATGATCGAGTTGCTGGCAATAGCCGTAATAGTGGGAATGCTATGGGTGATCGGGTCGGTCGTCGGCCTGGTCTTCAAGTTGGTCTTTGGCCTGATCGGTGGATTGTTCGGCCTGTTGGCGGGCGCCATCGGGTTGTTTATCGGCGGCTTGGTGATGTTGCTGATATTGCCGGTGATCGCCTTGTCGCTGCTGCCGGTGTGCCTGCCTGCGCTGTTCCTGTTCGGGCTGGTGTGGGTGATCGTGCATGCCGTGCGCCGGCCGGCCACGCTGCCGGCATCGCGCTGAAACGACACCCGCTCCTGCGTGCAGGGGCGGGTGCTTTGGCCGCACGCTTTTAAAGCTCCTGCAGCGCGAAGCTCACCGGGACGCGCGCCCATGCCTTGACCGCGTGTCCATCGACCACGGCGGGCTGGAATTGCCAGTTCGCCAGCACCTGTTCGCGCGCGCTCTTATCCAGCAGCGCATGACCGCTGCCGTGCTCGACCACCACCTCGAGCGGTTTGCCGGTTTCGTCGACCAATACGCGCAACACCACCGTGCCGGCCATGTGCATGCGCATCGCCTGTACCGGAAAACGCAGCGGCGAGGAACGATAAGCCAGCGACACCACCCCCGGTGCCATCATGGGCAAGTCAGTGTGAGCTGGCGTTGCGGTGACGGGCTTGCTGTTGTCAGAGGGTTCGATGGTTGGCGGGGTGGTCATGACGGGCGGCTGCACGGTTTGCACCGCAGGTACATGCACCGGCGAGGCGACGGGAACCGTCCGGGGCAATGGCTTCACCTGGATATCGGGTGGCGGCGGGGCTTTCGGCGGCGGCTCGATGAAGCGCACGGTTTGGACCTTCGTCGATGCGAATACCTGTGTCACCTGCGGCGCCAGTGGACGCAGGGCAACCAGCAATACGGCAAGGTTGAGAGTGATGGCCGCACTGAGCGCGGCAACGCGCACCCTGTCCGGATGCGCACGACGAACGACAGCCAGGCTTACGGACGGCATAAGCGACCTCCTGACGACGATGTGGATGGTGTTGCGTCGGACACGCGGCATGGGGATGCCGGGGGATCGTGCTGGCGCGGCTCCAGCCTATGCCGGCTGCTTCGGTTTGCGCAATAGCCGTCCATATCCCGTGCAAGCGCGGCGACAGCGCCGCCTATCACGACGATCGACCTTGCACCTGCGATGGGTGGCTGGCCCTTGCCGGCGGCGACGATGTCGGCCGGGGAATCGGTCGGGCGGATGGCAGGCCAAAAAAAACCCCGCATGAGGGGGATGCGGGGCTGCAGGATTAACAGATAACGGGGAAGCGATATCCGTGGCAGGTATTTTGCGAAGGCGGCACTTGGCCCAATGTGCAGGTCAGGTGATCGCCACCTTCACGAGTCCAGCGCAGTGGCGCCTGCCACAATCGGCCGGACACCATGACGAGGGCGACACCATGGCAAGCAAACGCATCATGAAATCGGCTGGGGCGGCGGCGATGCTGTGTTGCGCCTGGTTTGGTATGGCAGCGCCGGCGCACGCCAGCCGCGATATCAATTGCCGCATGCATTTCCAGTTGTCGGGATGGTCGGCGTTCTATAAGCGGGCCGAAGGCAGCGGCACCATCAGCTGCGACAACGGCCAGCGCATGAATGTGCACCTGCGCGCGGAGGGCGGCGGCCTGACCTTCGGCAAGACGCAGGTCGACGATGGCCGCGGCAACTTCACCGGTGTCTACGATATCCACGATGTGCTGGGCCATTACGCCAGCGCCGAAGCGCATGCCGGCGCGCAGGCCAGCGCCGATAGCCAGGTGCTGACCAAGGGCAACGTTTCCCTTGCGCTGAGCGGCAAGGGGCGCGGCTGGAACCTGGGTATTGCCTTCGGTGCTTTCATCATCGAACCCTAGGGATGCTCTGATCAATGCTACGCAGGCGGCATCACCCCATCGCTTCAAATTCAACATGTTGGGGCCGGCTCTGTCTGTCCGCATCGCTTCCTCGCTCCATGTACCCTCCCCGCGTGCGCCAACGAACCTATGGTCTGCGAACAGACAGAGCTGGTGATGCCTGCGTAGCATTGATCAGAGCATCCCTGGCTTTTCCATAGGCAAACCGGGGCCGGGCCGCTAAGGTGCGGGCTTCGCCCCGTCTAATCCGGGGCCTGGGAATGGCTGGCATGAATGCATCAAGCGAGGCGGTGCTTCCACGCTATGGTTTCGGCGACGAGCTGGCCAGCAGCGTGATCCACGGTATTGGCATCCTGCTCAGCGTCATCGGGCTGGCGCTGCTGGTCATGCGTACCGCCAGCACCGGCACTGCCAGCGACGTGCTGGCCAGCGCGGTCTACGGCATATCGCTGATCTTGCTGTACACGGCATCCACGCTCTACCACGCCATCCGCATGGAATCGGCGCGGCGCATGCTGCGCACGCTGGATCACATCGCGATCTTCCTGCTGATCGCCGGCACCTACACGCCGTTTACCCTGATCGCCTTGCGCGGGGCCTGGGGCTGGAGCCTGTTCGGCATCGTGTGGACCCTGGCCTTGCTGGGCAGCGCGTTGGAATTGGGCATGCTCAAGCGTTATCGCCGCCTGGCGGTACTGCTGTACGTGGCGATGGGATGGATCGGCATCGCGGCGTTCCGTCCCTTGCTGGCTCATCTGCAAACCGGCGGCATGCTGCTGCTGCTGGCGGGCGGCATGGCCTACACGCTGGGCGTGCCGTTCTATCTGTGGCGTCGCCTGCCGTACCACCATTCGGTATGGCATTTCTTTGTGCTGGCCGGAAGCGCGCTGCAGTTCCTGGCGGTGTTTTTCTATGTTGTTCCAGCGACTTCGATATAGGCGGCCAAACGTCCACCGTCATTCCAGCCTGCGCCGGAATGACGGTGCCCGAGGTTGATTACCTGGGCGGCTGCGGCGGCTGCTGCGCAATGAATTGCGTCCGCACCGCCTCCGCCAACTCGTCCGGTGGCAGCAGGCCCTGGGCGATGATGAAGTCGTTGAAGGCCTGGCGATTGAAATCCTTGCCCAGCGCCAGTTCGGTTTCCAGGCGCAGCTGCTGCAGCCGCATGTAGCCGTAAAAGTACGCGGTAGCCTGGCCGGGGCTGTCGAAGGTGAAGCGGTCCAGTTCCTCGCGCGTCATCGCCTCGGACAAGCCCACGTCGTAGCGCAGCACGTCATGCGCGCGCGCTCGGGTGATCAGCCCGAGGTTCAACATCGGGTCGAGGAAGGCGCGCGCCGCGCGCATCAGCCGGAACTGCAGGGTGGTGAACTGTCCGGCCGGCGGTTCGTAGGGCAGCATTTCCGATTCGGCATACAGGGCCCAGCCTTCCACATTCACGCTGTTGAACGCGAACAGGCTGCGCGCCAGCGATACGCCGCGTTCGACCATCGCGGCATATTGCAACTCGTGGCCGGGACGTCCTTCATGCGCGGTGAGCGGCCAGGCCGCGGCCTTGAAGGTGAAATCGTCATAGGTATCGGCGGCATGCGCGTGGCCCGACGGATTGCCCATGGTCAGCACGAAGGTGCCGCGCTCGCCATGGTTGTCGATCAGCGGCGGCGGGTCCATGTGCGGCGCGGGCACGTTGGCGGTTTCCGCATCGGAAGCCAGTCGCATCTGCATCTCGCGCTGCGGTAGCGTAACGATGTGTTCGCGGCGGATGATGTCCTGGATCTGGCCGATCACCTGGTGGTACCACGGCACTACGTCGTCCTTGCCGAGCTGTTGCTGTTTCAGCGCCTTGATGACGTCGCGGTAATCGGTGGCGGAAAAACCCTCGGCCCTGGCGACGGTCGGCGCCATCATCTGCATGGCCGAGCGCAGCTCCACGAATTCAAGCTGGGCCTGCTTGATCAGCGCTTCCGGCGGAATGTCGATGCCCACCTGCTTGAGGCTGAACACATATAGCGGCTTGGGCAGGCGGAAGTCGGTGCGTTCGCGCGGCACGATGGTGCTGCGGACCCAGGCATCGTAATCCTTGAGCTGGGCATCCATGGCATCGAGCGCCGCCTTGCTGCGCGCATCGTCGAGCTTGTATTTGGCGAACAGCTGGCGCACGCCTTGCACATAGCGCTGGGTGTTGGCCAGTTGCTGGTCCACGTTGCCTTTGTACGGACCGAGCAATGGCCGGTTGGCCAATTGCGCGACGGTCTGCGCTTCGGCCAGCTTGGTGATGGGCGTGCAACCGGGCGCCTGGCCGACATAGCATTGCAGGCGCTCGCGTGCGAAGGGGCGGCGGTTGGCGGCTACTTCGTCGCGCAGCAGCGAGAATTCGCCATTGAAGATCAGCTGGCCGACGTCCTGGTAGGGCAGCAGGTATTTATCGTTGAGTTCGATGCCTTCGATCTGCAGGTCGGCGGCATGGATCATGATTTGCAGATCCTGGCGAACGTTGGTGTCCTGCTCCGTTGCCAGCGTCGCGCGCAGCTTGGAGCGGGCATCGACGTATGCCGCGCGCATGCGCGCATCCGAATCGGGCTTCAGATCAGTGACCTTGCCGTCATAGCCGGTCATGCCCAGTTGCGTGGCCGCTTCGGGCGTGAAGCGGGCGGTAACGTCGAGCAGGGTCTGGGCATCGGCATTGCTGCGCGCCACCCACGCGGGCGTCTGCATGGATTGGGCGTGCGCCGATCCGGCAACAGCCAGTGCGATCGCCGCGGTCAGGGCGAGGCGTTTGCTCATGACAGAGATCCCCAGGTTGAAGTGGGGCGAGCTTAGAAGCTTCTCCGGCGGCGTGTCATGGCCCGGAAGTGTGAGGGTGGCATTGGTCAGAGCATCCCTAGGTGTGCAGCAGCCAGACTCCGGCAGCCAGCGCCACGATGACGATCGACAGCACCAGTTTTACCAGCGCGCCGAGCAGCAGGCCCAGCCAGGTACCGATGCCCACGTGGGTGGAGCGCAGCACACTCTTGCCGGAGACCAGTTCGCCCAGCAACGCGCCGATGAACGGTCCGAGGACCAGGCCGGGCAGGCTGAAGAAAAGCCCCGCCACGGTGCCGATGGAAGCTCCCCATACGGCCAGCGAACTGGCGCCGACACGTTTGGCGCCAAGCGACGCCGCCACGAAATCCATCATCACGCCGAACGCCGCCAGCGCGCCAAGGATGATCAGCCAGGTGCTGCCGATATGCCGATAGCCATCCACGGCGGCAGCCAGCCAGATGCCGCCGAAGATCATCGGCATGCCGGGCAATGCCGGCAGCACGGTGCCGATCAGGCCGAACAGGATCAGTGCGATGGCAAGTACGTACAGGGCGATATCGGGCATGGTCCGGGTGCGTTCCTTGGGCAGCATCGCCGCGAATCGGCCACAATAGTCATGGGCCAGCCTCCAGCCGGCAAGTCGCATGTCTCTCTTTTTCCGGTAGTCCTGTGCCAGATATTGCTCCCATCCTGCTGAAAGCCGACGAACTTGGGCGGATCGAGCTCATCGAGCGCGATAGCGTGCGGATGATCCGCCGCGATATCCGCGCCGCGCGCTGGTGGGCGCGCGTCTTCGCCCAGCGTGCCGCCGCACGCGAAGCGCGCGCGCTGGCCAAGCTGCATGGTGTCGATGGGGTGCCGGCGTTACTGGGCTGGAACGGACGCGAATTGCTGCGCGGCTATATCGCCGGGCAGCCGATGCAGCAGGCGCAGCCGCGCGATCCGTCCTATTACCGCGATGCATTGCGCCTGCTTGCGCAACTGCATCGCCGCGGCATCGTGCACAACGACCTGGCGAAAGAACCCAACTGGCTGGTGCGTACCGATGGACGGCCGGCCCTGGTGGATTTCCAGATCGCCTGGACCCGTGGTCGCCGCGGTCGCCTGTTCCGCCTGCTGGCGCGCGAAGACTTGCGTCATCTGCTCAAGCACAAGCGTACCTATTGCATGCACGCGCTCACCGCGCGCCAGCAGGCGATGCTGCAAACGCCCGCGCCGCACTCGCGACTGTGGCGTGCCACCGGCAAGCGGCTATACAAACTGATTGCGCGCAGGATCTTCGGATATTGGGATAACGAAGGCAAAGGGCGCGTGCGCGACTGATCCATCTGCTTGACTCAGGGTTTCGCCGTACGCAGCGCCGCGACCCCAGGGCGACGCCGCGCAGGCGTGCATCACTTCTCCACGAACGCCCGCTCGATCACGTAATCGCCCGGTTCGCGCGTGCGCGGCGAGGCCTGGAAGCCGCGCGCATCCAGCAGCGCGGATAGATCATCGAGCATGGCCGGGCTGCCGCACAGCATCAGGCGGTCGGTATCCGGATGGAGCGGCGGCAGGCCGACAGCCTGGCTCATGGCGCCGTCGACGATGTTGTCGGTGATGCGGCCGCGGTTGCGGAACGATTCGCGCGTCACGGTGGGGTAGTAGATCAGTTTCTGGCGGACCAGCTCGCCCAGGTATTCGTGTTGCGGCAGTTCGTTCTGCAGGTAATCCGAATAGGCGAGGTCGTCGATATTGCGCACGCCGTGCGCCAGCACGATTTTTTCGTAACGATCGTAGGTATCCGGATCGCGGATGATGCTCATGAAGGGCGCCAGTCCCGTACCCGTGCCGAGCAGGTACAGGTGCTTGCCCGGCTTGAGATCGGTAAGCACCAGCGTGCCGGTCGGCTTGCGACTGACGGTAATGCTGTCGCCGCGCTTCAGATGCTGCAGGCGCGAGGTAAGCGGACCGTTCTCCACCTTGATGGAGAAGAATTCCAGGTGCTCTTCCCAGCTGGCGCTGGCAATGGAATACGCGCGCATCAGCGGGCGGCCCTCTACTTCCAGGCCGATCATGACGAACTGCCCGCTGTCGAAGCGGAAGCTCGGGTCGCGCGTGGTGCGAAAGCTGAAAAGACTGTCGTTCCAGTGATGTACGTCAATGACTTGTTCGGTCGCCAAAGCCACCATGGTTCGTGTTCTCGGTTGCAATAGGGATACGTGCCGCGCCAAGCAATGACTCGCGGGAGGAGGCGTGGGGGCCGTGCCTTACGAGCGCCGGGCATGCCGCGGCGACAGGCGCATAGATTACGCGATCTGGCCGGTTTTCGTGTTAGGGGCTGCTTGACGGCGTCCGCGCTCTTCAGTTTGCCAGCGGTTCGGCCAGCGCGGGCCGGCGCACGCTCAACGCGGTACCGGCGGCCGCCACGATGATCGCGACGATCGCCAGCCACTGCAGCAGGCTGAGCTGTTCGTCCAGTAACAACACGCCGGCCACCGCCGCAACCGCCGGCTCCAGGCTCAGCAGGGTGCTGAATGTACGGGCCGGCAGCCGGGTCAGCGCGATCATCTCCAGCGAATAGGGCAGGGCCGAGCTGAGCACTGCCACGCCCAGCGCATACGGCAGCAGCGACGGCGACAGCAAGGCATGGCCGGCATGGGCGATGCCGAACGGGATCGTCAGCAAAGCGCCGATCGAGGTGCCGAGGGTTACCGCGTCCGCGCCATGCGACGCGCCGGCCTGCTTGCCCAGCACGATATACAGCACCCAGCCCACGCCGGCGGCCAGCGCATACATCACGCCCGCCGGATCGAGCGACTGCACCGATCCACGCAGCGGCAGCAGCAAGCCCAGGCCAGCCACCACCAATGCGATCCAGATAAAGTCGAGCAGCCGGCGCGAGCCGAGCAAGGCCAATGCCAGCGGCCCGGTGAATTCCAGCGCGACCGCAATGCCCAGCGGAATCGTGCGCAGCGACAGGTAGAACACCAGATTCATGGCGCCCATCGACAGGCCGTACCCCCACAGCGCGCGCCAGTCGCGCTTGCGGCCAGAGCGGCGCCACGGCCGGCGCCACAGCAGCAGGATCAATGCGCTGAGTCCAAGCCGATAGGCGGTGGCGCCCTGCGCGCCGACCTGCGGAAAAAGATGCTTGGCCAGCGACGCACCGCATTGGTACGACACCATGCTGATCAGCAGCGCGCCAATCGCGAGCGCGACCGGTGCAAGGGTGGAACGTGATGACATGCGCACAGCCGTGGCGGAAGCAGTTCGCCGATGATGCCTGCATCGTCGTGCATGGCGCACCGTTCGGGCCACCTCGCCTTCAGTTTCTGCTGACGGCATCTGGCAGCAGTGTGCGTCAGGGCCCGCCAAGGCATGTCCGTAGCGCTGTCTGGTGTGCAACCGTCCATGCCGTGGCCGCATCTTGGGTAATGCTCAGGCTCAACATCGAAGCTTGCACAAGGAGATATTCATGCTCTTGCATCCAGGGCATTCGGCGGTCGCATGCCTTGCCGCCATGTTCGCCATACCATTCGCCTGGGCTGGACCGGCCTCACATCCGGCGATAGCCGGCACGCCGCTCACGGTCACCATCGCCGCGCAGGACAGCGCGCTGTTCAATGCCTATAACCATTGCGACCTCGTCACATTTGCGCGCTATATCGCCCCGGATATCGAGTTCTACCACGACAAAGGCGGTTTGACGCTCGGACGCGCGAACATGGTCGAAAGCATCCGGCACGCCATATGCGGAAAACTTCGTCGCGAACTTATGCCCGGCACGCTGGAGGTCTATCCCATCAAGGACTATGGCGCGGTCGAAATCGGCGAGCACCGCTTTTGCGAGCTAAGCACCGGCCGCTGCGACGCGGTGGGGCGATTCATCCACCTGTGGAGATACCGCAACGGTAGCTGGCAGCTCAGCCGGGTGATCAGCTACGACCACCACAAAGAAACAGCATCGCCCGGATAGCAGGCGGGATGAGGTGGATGCTCGCTGAGTCGAATGAGTCATTGGCGCTGGATCGAGCAGATCAGCTAGGCCGGGACCTGGCCATGGCGGCCTGCACTGATCGGCGTCCACGAATACGATGGCGCGCACCTCTTCTTTCGCCAATTGCCCTGTTGCGTGTATCGCTATGTGGTTCGCCATCCGATCCAGGTGCTCGCTTGCTTATCTGGCAGGCTGCCAGTTCGATATGCAGCTGGGCATGGGCAGGCTGCGATACCTGTCGCCCACAACCCATCGGCGAGGTGACTTTCGTCAGGTGCAGATCATGACTGACGCCAGCTGATAGGGGTGGAGCGGTGCGGCACCATGTTTCCTCGAGAAAAGGAAACTTTTATGCATGCCCCTGCCGAAACGTTACGCTTCGAGCGCATGACTGATGTACTGCGGCGCACCCCATGTACGACCCTGTGGCTCGTCGCGATATGGGTGATTTTTTTTGTCGAGCTGATCACGCATGCGCCTGGTAACCAGGCCATGCTGATGCGCCTCGGGGCGCTTCCGGTGACGGGAATCGTGCATGGACAATACTGGCGCCTGCTTACTTATGCGCTACTGCATTCGGCCTGGTGGCATATAGGCCTGAACACGCTAGGGCTATGGATATGCGGACCAGTCGTTGAACGTGCGCTGGGGCCGCGCGCCACCCTGGTGATCAGCGTTGCCGGGGCGATCCTGGGCGGCGTCGCCATTCTTCTCGTTCACCACAATGGGCCGGCTTCGATTGAGTTGGGTGCCTCGGGCGCACTTTTCGCTTTGCTGGGGGCCGGTCTTGTATCCACGTGGCGCCGGCCGGGGATATCGTTGTCCAGCTACCGACGGCTAAGGGCGATTTTGATCGTTGGCCTGGCGATATCTTTCACTCCCGAGGTGAGTATGGCCGCACACCTTGGAGGCTTGGCGAGTGGCATGGCCCTGGCATGGATGTGGCGAGCGAAGGCTGCGCTTGGGTGACGGGGTCGATGACTAACCAGGCTCATGCAAGCGGCAATCGATCTTTCGAGGCGTGGATGTGTCGCGCAGCAAGGCGGCGATGTAACGTCGTCGCGGTATATGGCGATTCCCGTAACTTTCCATTGGCGAGGCTGATGCATGAAACGGAGTGTGTTGATATCGGGTGCGGGCATCACCGGCCTGGCGCTGGCCTATTGGTTGAACAGGGCAGGATTCGACGTGACTCTGGTGGAACGCTCTGCGGAATTTCGGCGAGGAGGGCAGGCGATCGATATCCGTGGCGTTGCGCTTGACGTCCTCAAGGCAATGGGATTGCACCACAACGCCGAGGCATTGCGGACACGCAACCAGGGCATGTCGACGCTCGACGCCGACGGCAAGGAAACTGCGCGGACGGAAGAGCGCACGTTCAGTGCCGGTCGCCTCGACAGCGAGGACATTGAGATTTTCCGGGACGATCTGTGCGAATTGCTGATGCAGGCGCTGGGAGGCGCGGTCGAATACCTCTACGGCGATGGCATTCGCGTGCTCGATCAGACGGAACATGAGGTGGTCGTTACGCTTGCCAGTGGCCTCGAAAAGAGCTTTGATTTTGTCCTCGGCGCTGATGGCGTCTACTCGCATACGCGCAAACTTTGCTTTGACGACGAAGCGGCATTCGTCAAGCCCTTGGGCATGGTGTTGGCGCTTTTCTCCACGCCCAATTTGATCGACTTGAAGCATTGGCAGTTGGGGCATCGCGAAGGCAATGTTGGTTACATCATTTATCCCAGCCGCGATCAAGACGAGTTGCGTGTCGGTGTCGGTTACGCTGCGGAACGAGAAGCGCTATCCCGAAACGATATAGACGCGCAGAAGGCGATGGTTGCCGCGCAATGCGCTCACCTGGGCGGCTTCTTTCCCCGCATTATCGAAGCCATGCGAGAGGCCGGGCAGTTCTATTACAACGAACTCGCGCAGATACATATGCCGGCATGGTCAACCGGTCGCGTTGCGCTGGCGGGCGACGCGGCACACTGTGCCTCTCCCTTTACGGGACAGGGAACCAGCCTGGCCCTGGTCGGTTCCTTTGTGCTCGCGCGTGAGCTGGCGTGCCATGCCGATCAGCCAGGGCAAGCGTTCGCCGCCTACGAGCGACGCATGCGTCCTTTTGTGAATCTCAACCAGGCGCTGCTGGATCTGAATCGAAAAGGCCCTATGCCTGATGACGTAATGACAAAGGCGAAGAATGGCATTGAGCTGGAAGATCTGCTGAAAGACATTATCTGAGGGGCGTACTCATCGATATTTGCACCGACCAAATGGGATGCTCAGGCATATGGCTTGAGTAAAGATCGCCCGTGGCTCGCGGATTACGGCGTGCAATAAGCCGCGAACGCCTGATCCATCTGCTGGGGCGTCAAGCCGCGCTTGAGCAGTTCTCCGTCTGACATACGGCGCTTGAAGATTGCGTTCTTGCAGTTGGCCCATCTTCCAAGCGCGTGTATCCGCTGCTTGAGGCTGGGTGCTGGCGCGACCACAATGCCTGGCGCCGTTGAAACGAAATTGGCGCCTGGAACCCGCGGTAACCCGGCAGCCTGCGCTTCGTCGAGGGTGCGCGCAAAGCGGGAGTTTCCATACGGAACGGCCGGCGGCTGGATTGGTGCAGGGCGAGCGGTTGCTGTTGAAACGGCTGGCGCGATCGGCATGCCACGAATCACCTTGGCGGAGCGCTTTGGCGGCAAATGCAAGGGCGGTACAAAGGAAAAAGATGCTGCGGCGATTTTTGGAATTGCTAAAGAACTTCGGCGAGGTAGCAATTCGACTCGCAACACACGGCCATCTGCGGCGACGGAAGGATTCCGGCGTAATGGCCACGGCGGTGGCGGGCGTAGCACGCTCAGTAGCAGACCAAGATGCATTAGCAACGCGAGCGCCATGGCAAGGCTATGCGTCGCAAATTCGCGCAGCTGCTCGCGATGGGAAGAAGGCATAACTCGATCCACATTCGGCGTGTGGCGCGTCCCACTCGACCGCGCGGGAACCGGTTGGTGGTCCATTGATCGCTATCCCTGGTTGTTCTTCCTGTCTGCAGCGGGAAGGTTTATCGAATAGAGCACCGAAGCTATTTTCATCCCCCGTTGGTGCGGACGGTGGACCAGATGATGTGTCCATGTCCGACCTTGGCGGCATAGTCGAACGAGATCGATCCAATCTCTCCGTCGGAATAAACGCGAAGGTTTCCGGTTTGATCGGGCGGCAGCTTGCTTTCGCCGGCTGCGTCCTCCTTGGCGGTTGCCGAAAGGAGCCGCGGAACCGGTTGTTTGTTCGCCGCGATGACCAATGCATATGACGCAGGCGCAAATCCGCCCATGACGGGTACGTTGACGTTTACATAGAAACTGAGCAGTTCCTTGGCATCTTTGTTCGCAACGGCCTGCTGATAGCTGCTCCACAAATGACGTAGCGCGGCCGCATCGGCGCTTTGCGCTGCTTGGCTGGCGAGTGCCGTGCTGCTTGCCGAGGCGGAGACTAAAATCCATGCGGCAGTAGCGAACGCTTTGTACGGCGGTGCTTTCATCGGATTCCCCAGTGCGTGCCGGTTGAGCACTTGGATGCTAGACCGCGCCCTGAAGACTGGAGTTCCTCGGCTTGGTAGGCATTGGCGCCACCATCTACTAATAATGCTTTATCGCTAGCCATTGAGGAAGCCGGCGCTTCGGCGGTAACGGCATGTGCGACCCCAGGCATATCCAGCCTGGTTTCGCATATATTTGGTACTACGCCATAGCGGGGACTCTGGAAAAGAATGGACCTGGCACTGTTCGACTTCGACGGAACGATCACGGATCGGGAAACGATGCCGGCATTCATGCGCGTGGCAGTTCGTCCGCATCGCTTCTGGTTCGGCGGCCTTCTCCTCATGCCCCTCATCGCCGGCTACAAGGCAGGTTTCGTTTCTGGCTCGTTGATCCGAGCTGTGATCTGTCGCTTTGGTTTCTGGCGTATTCCTGCTCAAGAACTGGAGACGCATGGCCGGCATTTCGCGCGTGATGTGTTACCCGCGACGTTGCGTCCGGAAGCGATGGATCGGATCGCCTGGCACAAGCAACGAGGCGATACGGTAGTCGTGGTATCCGGTGGCCTGGATCTTTACCTGAGCCACTGGTGCAAGCAACATGGCGTCGAGCTCATGTGTTCGACGCTGGAACGGCATGAAGGGCGATTCACCGGCCGTTATCGTGGCCGCCAATGCGTTGGCGACGAGAAGGCGCGCCTAGTGAGGAAACGTTTTACTCTCTCCCGATTCGCGCGCGTGTTCGCTTATGGCGACACTCCAGAGGACTACGCATTGCTTGCCCTGGCGCACGAGCCTTACTATCGCTGGCAACCTTTTTTTGCAACGCAGGCAAGCGTGCGACGGCCGTTTGCCAAGCCGAGGCGCTGAAGCGGACAACTCATGCCAACGTCGCGCCATAGGCTGGATAATCCGCGATACCGGCATGATCCAGTCAACGATTGACCGAGTGCCAGGGATGAATTACATGAGGATTCCGCCACCGTTGCTGGCTGCAAGCATTGCGCTTGCCACGTTTGCTTCCTGCGAGTTTCTTGGGCCGCTTTGGATCTCGAATACTTATATCTCATCTGTTGCGCTGGTGGTGGCTTTGCTTGGTACGTTCATGGATGTGAGTGCGAAGAGGCTCTTCGTCCGGCAAGGAACAACAGTGAACTCCATGACGCTAAATGCCACCGCGATCGTCATAAGCTCGGGCGCTTATCGATGGAGCAGAAATCCCATGTATCTTGGCCGGATAATGCAGCTCTTTGCGTTGTCGCTGTATCTGGCCAGTTCAATCGGGTTTTTGAGTGTGCTGCTCTTTGCCATCTATCTTGATCGGGTTCAGATCCGGGCCGAGGAGCAGGCGTTGACTCAGCGTTTTCCGTTGGAGTACTCGACCTGTCGATCCAAGGTTCGCCGGTGGCTTTGATTCGGCTTTGGACTGTTTTTCCATATGAAGAGATTCAACCGTCGTTTTCGGCTGGCCGACATGTTGCTGCGACTGTTGCGTGCACTGGCGCTGCGCGTGCCTTGTACGGAGCCATCCTTGCGATTGACAAGCAATAACCATGGCCGGGTGTCGGGCTTAATCAGGTGGGCGATTGCTTTGGAATCCGTGCGAACGAATGTATGCGTGGTGGAAATATAAAATTTTTCGTTGCCTAAATATCCACCTGGGTCTCACAGTCAATTCACTGCTTCAAGCGCTTTAATACTCAAAATGATGCAGTCGATGCGGCGTTCGCCTTCGCTAGCTGGGGTAGCGCTCTTAACGAGGTGCTTGTTTATGTGCAACATGAAGAAAATGATCGTTCTATTCGCACTGGCGGCGGTTGCCACTTCAGGCGCAGTTTTTGCGCAGGATACAAGTGGCGGCAACGCCGCTGACCCTAACGGTGGGATTAATACTGGTGGCAATGCGGTCGGCCAGAATCCTGGGCAAACAACGCCAAAAGCTTCCCAGGCTGGCAACTCGGCGCAAGACAAGTCCATAGAATCGCAAAAGCAGCGTACTGGCACTTCTTCCTCACGCAGGAAAAATAAGCACGGCAAGTCTGGCAACAGCTCGTCGAGCGGAAGTAACTCGACTGGCAATGCATCAGGAGGCAATGCCGAGAATGGTGGGACGATGAACGGTTCGAACGGCACGCATTGAACGTGTTCTGTAAGTGCTTTGCGGTATTCATCAAGCATCACGTCGCAAGCGCGGCTAATGGAGCCTAAGCACTTGGAATATGTCTGCCATATGGCCCTTCTCAGCTTCGATGGAGCGATCACGGATCGAAATGCCGTGCCGGCATCATGCACTCGGCATTCGTTCGCATCGCGTATGGCTCAGTAGCATTCCTTCCTGACTTTCTCCTCGGCTACAAGGCTTGGCTCGCTGCCGGCGCGCTGATCCGATGTAATGTTGTCGCTTTGGTTTCTGATGCATTCGGACGCACGACCTGGAGCGGTATTTCGTACGTGTTGTTTGCCTGCGACATTGCATCTGGAAGCGATGAACCGGGTCGCCTGTCACAAGCGCCAAGGGCGATACGGCGCTGGTGATATCCATGATTGACTTGGACGACGAGCTGCACATTGTATTGAGCGAGACAGACGAGCAGCTGGATTGCCTCGGGACAGGGTAGGAAAATATGGCGAGCCTTGTTGCCCAACCATATCGCCTTGACCACATGTTTTATGCGTGGCATCCACATCACAGTGAAGAACAGCAGGCGTTATATTCAAACGATCGGCCAGTTGTGGTTATTCACGCCGTGATCGATGTTGTGATGGTTGCCAGGGAGATGGCTGCTTGCTCGATAACGGACGATGCCTATCGTAGAACGCATCCCCAAACCGCCGTAATGTTGTTTGTAGTTAAGATGTTGCGTATGCGTAGCTTCAATCCAGACGACTTGCACCTGTCGGTGGCCCCATGATGGATTGAACCGACAGAGCCCGCTAAAAAAGCCTTGGTATGCCTGACTTTCGCTGATCGAAACTTCCCGTGTTGCACTCCCGTTGTACCTTGCGGCCGCCTAAAAGATGGCTTGTGCCTTGCGACGTGCCTGGTTACTCGGCAAGCTCGGCATGTCTGCTTTCGACGCGAAGCCGGCGTGATTAGCCCTTGTGTGAAAACTGCTAACAGGTAAGGGGAACTGGACGTTTAATGTTTCAAGAAGGGAGCGACTAATGTCCGCTTCCTGCAGATGGCGCAGATAGGTTGGGCAGAGCTCATTAGCTCTACGTCAATGTGCAAGTAAACTATGACCATGCACAAAATCGATCCAAATGACTTTCGCCTATCGGTGGCCCCCATGATGGACTGGACCGACCGCCACTGCCGTTATTTCCACCGGCTGCTGTCGCCCCATGCCCGGCTGTATACCGAGATGGTGACCAGTGCGGCGCTGGTGCGTGGCAGGCAGTTGCGTTTGCTGGAGCATAGCCAGCAGGAGCATCCCGTCGCTTTGCAACTGGGTGGCAGCGATCCGGGCGAGTTGGCGGAGGCCGCGCGCCTGGGCGCGCAGGCGGGTTATGACGAGATCAACCTCAACGTGGGCTGTCCTTCCGATCGCGTGCAATCGGGGCGCTTTGGCGCCTGCCTGATGCGCGAACCGGCGCTGGTGGGCGATTGCATCAAGGCGATGCGCGATGCGGTGTCGGTGCCGGTAACGGTGAAATGCCGCATTGGCGTGGACGATCAGGACGATTACGCGGATTTGCAGCACTTCACCGAGACCATGCTGCGGGCCGGTGTGGAGATCCTGGTGGTGCATGCGCGCAAGGCGTGGCTGCAAGGCCTTTCGCCAAAGGAAAATCGTGAAATTCCACCGCTGGATTACGAGCGCGTCTATCGTCTGAAGCGTGAATTTCCGCAGTTGGTGGTGATCGTCAACGGCGGCATCACGAGCGAGGAGGCGGTGCGGGAACACCTGATGCATGTCGATGGCGTGATGCTGGGACGTGCGGCCTATCACGATCCTTACGTACTGGCGCGGATCGAGGCGGTGCTGTGGGACGTGACGCTGCCTTCACGCGAAAGCGTCCTGCAGCATATGCGGCCATACGTCGAAGCAGAGCTGGCGCGCGGCACGGCGCTCAAGCATATCTCCCGCCATTTGCTTGGCCTGTACCAGGGCGAACCAGGCGCGCGCGGTTTCCGGCGCTGCCTTAGCGAAGGTGCGCATCTGCCCGGTGCCGGTTGGTCGTTGATCGAACAGGCCATCGCCCCGTTGCGGGCTGCGGCTTGAGGCGCAGGAGGTTGCCTGTCCAGGCGTGTTCCTTGGCGTTAGTCGTGAAGCGGTTGTCACGCAAGCATGCGTTGCAGGGCCGTCCGGGCACTATTCAGCCCTGATTCCGCAGTATGGCGCGTCGGCCGGAGTTCCTCCGGCGCTCAAACATGGGATTATGGCTTTAAAGCATCTTGCATGGATGGCCGCGGCCGGGTTGTTGATGGCTGGCACGGCTCCCGCCCAATCCTCTTCCCAGCAAGGCGGCCTGAGCCTGGACCAGGCCGTGGTGCGCGTACAACAACAGGTTGGCGGCAAGGTGCTGTCGGCTGAGCCGCGCCGTACCGGTCGCCGGGTCGAATACCGGATCAAGGTGCTTACGCCCGAGGGGCATGTGCGGGTCATCGTCGTTCCATCGGATGCCACGCGCATGCCGCCTGCGGCACAATCCACCAAGAAGTTCCCCAATGGCGGAAGCAAGAAGGAGAAACACTGATGCGCATCCTCCTGGTCGAAGACGAAGCGCCGCTGCGCGAAACGCTTGCGGCCCGACTCAAACGCGATGGGTTTGCCGTGGACGCCGCCCAGGATGGCGAAGAGGGCATCTACCTGGGCCGTGAAGTGCCGTTCGATCTGGCCATCATCGATCTGGGCCTGCCGAAAATGTCGGGCATGGACCTGGTCAAGGCGTTGCGCGAGGCCGGCCAGCGCTATCCCATCCTAATTCTTACCGCGCGCGGCAGTTGGCAGGACAAGGTCGAAGGCCTCAAGCACGGCGCGGACGATTACCTCGTCAAGCCGTTCCACGTCGAGGAACTGCTGGCCCGCATCAACGCACTGGTGCGCCGGGCGAGCGGCTGGTCCAAGCCGATATTGGCATGCGGACCGATCAAGCTCGACACCACGGCGCAGACCGTGACGGTGGAAGGCAAGCCGGTCGATCTCACCAGCTACGAGTACAAGGTGCTCGAATACCTGATGCTGCACGCCGGCGAATTGGTGTCCAAGGCAGACCTCACCGAGCATATCTACCAACAGGATTTCGATCGGGATTCGAACGTGCTCGAGGTTTTCATCGGCCGCCTGCGCAGGAAGCTGGATCCGGAAGGCGCGATGAAACCGATTGAAACGGTGCGTGGACGCGGATATCGCTTTGCCATCCCCCGCAGCGAAGACGAATGATGCTGCAGAGCGCCGCCCGTTCTCACTGGCGGCGCGGGCGGCGCTTACGACCGGCCTCGTGCTGGCCGCGTTCCTGGGCGCCATCGGGTGGACGCTGTCGCGCACTTATGCCGCCAGCGAACTCAACAAATTGCAGGATCGTCTGCACGACAATGTAATTTCCTACATTACCGGCACCGACGTGCGCCGCGACGGCACGCCGCTGATGCCCGACACGCCGCCGGACCCGATGTTTTCGCGTCCCGGCTCGGGGCTGTACGCGGTGGTGCTGGGCGACGATCACTTCCATTGGGAATCCTCTTCCGCGCTGGGCCGCGATTTCGGTTTCCTGCATCCGCTGGAGCCGGGACAGTCGCAATTCGTCGGCCCGGTGGATACCGAACTCGGCCGGCTTTACTACTACAGTTTCGGGGTGGCGCTGGACATGCCCGACCACGATCCGGTGCATCTCACCTTTACCGTGGCACAGACCGAGGACGAGCTGGAAGGCAATACGGCGGTCTACCGCCGCAGCCTGGTCGGCTGGCTCGGGATGCTGGGTGTGCTGTTGATCGTGTTGCAGTTGTTCCTGCTGCGCTGGAGCCTTACGCCCTTGCGCAGGGTGGCCAGCGACATGACCCGCGTCGAGCGTGGCGATAGCGATCATCTGGATAGCCAATATCCGCTTGAACTTACCGGCCTTACCGAACGCATCAACGCTTTCATCGACAGCGAGCGAGAGCAGCGTACCCGCTACCGCAATACGCTTGCCGACCTGGCGCATAGCTTGAAGACGCCACTGGCGGTCATCCGTTCGCAGGTGGAGTCATCCACCGATCTTTCTCCCCAGGCGCGCGTGCCGCTGCTGGACCAGGTGCGGCGCATGGACGAGCTGGTCGCGTACCAGCTCGCGCGCGCGGCCACCACCGGCCGGCAGATGTTCGCCAGCGCCGTGCCCATCGCCGGATACGCCGAAGACCTCGTGCAAAGTCTGGAAAAGGTGTACGCCGCCAAGAATGTGCTGTGCGAGTTCGATATCGAGGACGGCGCCGCGTTCTACGGCGAGCAGGGTGACCTGCTGGAACTGATGGGCAACCTGCTGGAAAACGCTTTCAAGTGGGCGGGGCACCACGTATTGCTGGTGGTGAAGATGCTTCCGCAGGCCGGCCGCCAGCGGCCCGGCCTGCAGTTGAGCGTGGAGGACGACGGCCCCGGCATCGAAGATGACAAGGTGGAAAAGGTCCTGCAGCGTGGCGTGCGCGGCGACGAGCGCGTCAAGGGCCACGGTATCGGCCTGTCGATCGTGCAGGACATCGTGCGCGCCTATAACGGCGAACTGACGGTTGATCGTTCGGCGGAATTTGGCGGTGCGCGTTTCAGCGTGGTGTTGCCGCCGAATTGATCCGGCGCTTCTGCTTCCGGAGTGGAGCAACGGGCCCCGCGGCGCAACTGGCGGCTACTGGATCGAACCGGGCAGCAGCGACTGCCAGCCCAGCCCGGAGCCGTGCGAGACGCCACCGGGCGATGCGTCGTCGCCGCCAAAGTGCGCCGGAGTGTCGTCGGTCGTGCTGGCACCGCTGGCGGATCGGCTGTTGCCGGATGGCGTAGACGCGCCGCTGTGCGGAATGTTCAGGGCGTCGCCGCTAGCCGAAGATGAGCCGTGGCTGGCGCCATGATCGCTATTGTGGTCGGTACTGGCGCTTCCGGCAGCTCCCATGCCGCCATCCGCCGTCATGCTCGAGGCGGTCGCGTTGGCGATGGCCCCGAAACTCAGCAGATATCCGAGCAGCAATGGTATGGCGCGCATGACGATCGGCCCCAGGCTTTATGCCTATCCGCCAGATGGTCCCAGAAACCCTCGAGCGATGCCAGTGCCATCGCGGCGAGCTCGCTGCCGCTAGAATCGCCCGATGCCACGCTCCCGCCTTCTTTCTTTCTCGCGGCCACGCCTGGCCGATCGTCTCCCCGGAATATTGAGACCATGCAATCGCAACAACTTCTCGCCGCCCTGGCTACCGGGGAGGCGCTTTCCGGCTCTCGGCTGGCCGCCGAGGCTGGATTGACCCGCGCCGCGATCTGGAAGCAGGTCGAAGCTTTGCGTCATCGTGGCGTACCGATCGAATCGGCCGGTTCCGCCGGTTATCGGTTGCCATGGCCGATCCAGATGCTGGATGAGCAAGGCATCCGCGCGGAACTGGCACCCCATATCGAGCGCCGCCTGGGCGCGCTGGAGGTCCATTGGGAAATCGACTCGACCTCCAGCGAACTGCAGCGCCGGACTGCCCAGGCGCCCGATCTCAGCGTGGTGCTGGCCGAAACGCAGACGGCGGGACGAGGGCGCCGCGGGCGCAGCTGGTTATCCCCGCCGGGGCTGAATCTTTATCTGTCGTGTTTGAAGCGCTTCGACGCCGGCTTCGCATCGCTCTCTGGCTTGTCGTTGGCTATCGGCGTGATCGTGCTGCGTGCGTTGCATGCGCAGGGCATTGCCGGCGCTGGTTTGAAATGGCCTAACGATGTGCTGGCCGATGGCGGCAAGCTGGCAGGCATCCTGGTCGAGTTGAGTGGCGAGTACCAAGGGCCTTGCGCGGCCGTGATCGGCATCGGGCTTAACCTGCGGCTGACCGAATCGCTGCGCGAGCAGGCCGGTCAACCCATCTGCGATCTGGCCAGCCTGGCGGCTGGCGAGCCTCCGGACCGCAATCGCATGGCTGCCGCGCTGATCACCAGCCTGGTCGAAGGGTTGGAGCAATTCGAGCGCGACGGCTTTGCCGCATTCGCCGACGAATATGCTGAGTACGATGCCCTGCGCGGCGTGCCGCTCCGCGTCAGCAGCGCGACCGGTGAGCTACAAGGCGAGGGTGCCGGCGTCGATGTGCGAGGTGCGCTGCAATTACGCACCGCGACGGGCCTGTGCAGCGTCGATAGTGCCGATGTCACGGTACGCCGCACATGAAGCTGCTGCTCGATCTCGGCAATACGCGATTGAAATGGGCTATGGCAGCGGCTGGCGGTTGGATCGCGCGTGGCGCCATAGCCTGGGAAGACGATATGTCTAGGGCGCTGCCCAAGGCGTGGAATGGTCTCGGGCGCCCGGATCGCGTGCTGGGTGCATCGGTAGTGGATGGCTCGCGCGAAGCCCTGATCGAGCGCATCGTCGCGGACGTTTTCAGGCATGACCTGGCATGGGTGCGCACGCCAGCCGAGGGCTGCGGCGTGCGCGTTGCCTATGCGGAGCCGCAGCGGCTGGGCGTGGATCGTTTTCTCGCCATGGTGGCGGCACGTGCGCAAGGACCTGCATCGTGTGTGTTGGCCGGCATCGGTACAGCGCTTACGCTGGATGCGCTCAGCGCCGAAGGAAAGCACTTGGGCGGCTTGATTGCGCCCGGCCCACAGCTGATGCAGCAAGCCTTGCTGGGGGCGACGGCGCGCGTGCGCTTGGACCATCCTGGGCAGATTCGGGACGTCGCGGACAACACCGCCGACGCCGTCGTATCCGGATGCTGGCAAGCGGTGGCGGCCTTGATCGAACGCTTTACCAAAAATCTGGCCGGGCAGCATCCCGATGAGGCGCAACACGTATTGCTGGATGGGGGCGATGCCGCCGCAATCTTGCCATTGTTGACCGTACCCGCGGAAATCGCTGCCGACAGCGTGCTGCGCGGGCTGCTGGTATGGGCGGACTCACATCTGCCCCACGCATCCGCCTAGAATCGGCCGTCCCCTACCGGTGAACGGCCGATGTTCCTGCGCCTGCTATTTGTGCTGCTGATTGCTCTCAATATTGCCGTGGGAGCATGGCTGCTATTGGGACAGAACGACACGCATGCTCATTTCGCTACCGATCCCGGCGTGCCGAAATTGCGCCTGCTTTCCGAAGTGCCATCACCGGCTGCCACCATCGCGCATGCTGCTTCGGTGAAACCGCCGGCATCGCTGCCCCCGCTAGCGACCGCCGCAACGAATGCGTCCGCCCCGGCATCCCAGAACACGCTCAGCTATGCCTGCATGGCGCTGGGCCCGTTCGCCACCCAGGAGGACCTGCGCATCGCCCGCAGTGCGCTCGGCGCTCAGGTACAGCGCATGCGCGCGCGCCAAGAGCAAACCACCCAGGCGCGGGGATGGTGGGTGCATTTGCCGGTCAGCCCGAGTCACGCGGCAGCGCTGGCCCAGGCGCGGGCGTTGGGCGCGCGCAACATCCAGGATTATTTCGTGGTCGGCTCCGGTGACAACCAGAACACCGTGTCGCTGGGCCTGTTCAAGGATCCGGCCAATGCGCGCAAGCGCCGGGATGAAATCGTCGCGGCAGGGTTTCCGGCGCAAATGAGCGAACGCACCGAGACCGTACCCGAATACTGGCTGGACCTGGTGCCGGTGGACAGCGGGCATTTCGACTGGCGCAGCCGCATCCATGATCCGGGGATCGGATCGCACAGCACGGGCTGTTTTTAGAGCATCCGCAAGCCTGTTAGAATATGTGGCTACGTGCCGGCATAGCTCAGTTGGTAGAGCAACCGCCTTGTAAGCGGTAGGTCGTCTGTTCGAGTCAGACTGTCGGCACCATCTGTTTGCGAACAAGCCCGCGCCACGCGGGCTTGCTGCGTGCCGCGGGTCCGGGCTGCGGCCCGGAACGGCCCGCTGCACCCCGGCTCTTTCGACCCGCTACACTTGCCTATCGCGGTGAAAAGACACGAGAAAGCAGCATGAGCAAGCAAGTGATCGCACTGGTCGGCGCGCCGACGGACATCGGTGCCGGGCATCGCGGCGCCTCGATGGGGCCGGAGGCATTGCGTGTGGCGCAGTTGGCCGAGAAATTGCGCCGGCGCGGGCTCGATGTGATCGATCGCGGCAATCTGCATGGACCGATGAATCCCTGGCTGCCGCCGGAAGACGGCTATCGCCACCTGTCGGAAGTGATTGCCTGGAATACCGCGGTGCATGGCGCGATCCATCATGAACTGCAGGCCGGCCGGTTGCCGGTGATGCTCGGCGGCGATCATTGCCTGGCGATCGGCTCGATCAGTGCGGTGGCGCGACACTGTCGCGAGCAAGGCCGCAAACTGCGGGTGCTGTGGCTGGACGCGCACGCTGATTTCAATACGTCCCAGGTTACGCCGTCTGGCAACATCCATGGCATGCCGGTGGCCTGCCTGTGCGGCAACGGTCCGCGCGAATTGGTGGAGATCGGTGACAGCGTGCCGGCCACCACCCCGGATGTATTCCGCCAGATCGGCATCCGTTCGGTGGACGAGGGCGAAAAGCGCCTGGTTCGCGAGGCAAAGATGGATATCTACGACATGCGCCATATCGACGAGGTGGGCATGAAGCGCACGATGGAGGAAGCGCTGGATGGCCTCGACGCCGACACGCATTTGCACGTGAGCTTCGATGTCGACTTCCTCGATCCGTCCATCGCGCCCGGCGTCGGTACCACCGTGCGCGGCGGGCCGACCTATCGCGAAGCGCAGCTGTGCATGGAAATGATCGCCGATACCGGCCAGCTCGGTTCGCTCGATATCGTCGAGCTCAATCCGGCCTACGACAAGCGCAACCAGACCGCGAAGCTGGCAGTGGAACTGGTCGAATCATTGTTCGGCAAATCCACCCTGATGCGCGGCCCAGGCTGAGTCCCGTTACACTGCCCCATTCATGCCGCGCGACCTGGCGCGGTCGCTTTACCTTTTTGCACCGAGCCGAATCTGCCGCATGCAAACCCGCGTTCTCACTGGCATCACCACCACCGGCACGCCGCACCTGGGCAATTACGTCGGTGCCATTCGACCGGCTATTGCCGCCAGTCGTCGTCCTGAGGTGGATGCGTTCTTTTTCATGGCCGACTACCACGCGCTGATCAAGAGCGACGATCCGGCGCGCATCGAGCGCTCGCGCCTGGAAATCGCGGCAACCTGGCTGGCAGCCGGGCTTGATCCAGCAAAAGTCACGTTCTACCGGCAATCGGATATCCCGGAAATTCCGGAGCTCACCTGGTTCCTCACCTGCGTTACCGCCAAGGGACTCCTCAATCGCGCGCATGCCTACAAGGCAGCGGTCGATAAGAATGCAGAGATCGGCGAAGATCCGGATGCGGGTGTCACCGCCGGGCTATACATGTATCCGGTGTTGATGGCCGCCGACATCCTGGCCTTCAATGCGCAGCAGGTGCCGGTAGGGCGCGACCAGATCCAGCACATCGAGATGGCGCGCGATATCGCGCAGCGTTTCAACCATATCTATGGCCGCGAGTTCTTCGCCCTGCCGGAAGTGGTCATCGAAGAACAGGTCGCTACCTTGCCGGGCCTGGATGGCCGCAAGATGTCCAAGAGCTATGACAACACTGTCCCGCTGTTTGCCGGTGGCGCGAAACACCTGCGCGAAGCGATCCTGCGCATCGTTACCGATTCACGCCTGCCGGGCGAACCCAAGGACCCGGACAGTGCCTCGCTCTTTACCCTTTTCCGCGCCTTTGCTACCGAGGCCGAAAGCAGCGCGTTCCGCCGCGCGCTGGAAGAAGGCATCGGCTGGGGCGAGGCCAAGCAAGTGCTGTTCGAGCGCATCGAGGCGGACGTGGCGCCAATGCGCGAGCACTACGAAAAGCTGATTGCGCATCCCGCCGCGATTGAAGAGATCTTGCAGGAGGGCGCACGCAAGGCACGCGCGGTTGCCGGTCCGAAAATCGCGGAGCTGCGCGATGCGATCGGCTTGCGCGCCATGTCGTCGTCGACCACGCAGGCCGCCAAGTCTAGACCGGTAGCAAAAAGCGGCAGGGCCCCGCGCTTCGCCAGTTTCCGCGATACCGACGGCAGTTTCCGCTTCCGTTTGTTTTCCGCCGAGGGCGACGAATTGCTGCTCTCCAAGCCGTTCAAGGATCCGAAGGCGGCAGGCGCAATCCAGAAGCAGCTGAAAATCCTTGGCGGCAAGGCGGCCGTGTTGCACGTCTTGCCGCGCTCGCTGGTGCTGGAACTGGCTGGCGAGCCAGTCGCAAGCACGCCCGACTATGCGGACGAACAGTCACGCGATACCGCACTGGCCTACTTGCGTGAAGCGCTGGATCTGCTTGCTACGCAAGAAAGCGAACAATCCTGATCGGATAAACCCGGCTAGCCGCCGGGCCGGATGCCGCGAAGGTCACCATCCGGCCCGGCGCCGCGTGATTTGAAGCTTACTGGCCGGCGGAGGAGCTGCTCGATGGGGTGGAGCTTGAGCTGTTCACAGTCAGGCCGGAAGCGTCGACGCTCTTCACGCCCTTCACGTTCTTGGCCACATGGATCGCGTGGTTCTTCTCGCGCATCGAAGTGGCGGTACCGGTAAGGGTAACGACGCCGTCAGTCGTGTTGACTGAGATATCCGAAGCCTTGATGCCTTTGGCTGCGGCGAACTTGGATTTCACCTTAGTGGTAATCCAGCTGTCGTCCACTTTGCCCGGCACGGTTTCATTGCTGGAACTGCTGCTGGACTGGTCGGCAGCCGTCTGCGGCGCGCTGCTGTGTGCCATCAGGGAGAATGGCGCGGCGGCAAAGGCCATCATCACCCCGGTGGCGAAGAGGGATTTGCGCAGAATGGACATGTTACGCATGGCAATCTCCTTGAGCTGTTGGCTACCTGCGCCCGCGCATATGCTTACGCGGTTTCGGGTTACGTCGCAGGAGGCGCATCACGATCGATCCGCCCGTACATGGCAACAGGCCGCGCGTGAAAGCGATGTTGCAGAACGTTGAGTAATGTTGCGTCCGTTCAGTGACGTGTTCATGCCGCGAACGCATTGTTTCGCCGATGTTAGCGAAGCCCGCGGACTGGCACCCATACGATTGGAGGCCGGCCTTCAGGTGGAGACTGGCCCAACTCTCGTCCGCCATAGGTCAAACCGAAAAGGCGCTGGTGCTGATAAACCGTGCGCTTGGCGGCAAGCCCCGGTGGCACGGTCCATCTCACGGAATATCCGGCCATATGCCCGACATAAAAAAAGCGATCGCCGATGCAGCGGCGATCGCTCAAGTTGCTACGGGCTAGAACGTCCGCTAGGGACCAACTATCCGTATTTCGAGTTGTGGATTACTGGGCCGAGCTGGTGCCCGACGATACCGGGTGTTGTGCCTTGAACTGCTGCCACTGGGCTTTGCGAGCCTCGAACGCCGCCTTTTGCGTAGCCAGCTGGGTCTGCTGGGCGCTGGTCAGCACCGTGTTGTAAATCTGGGCAGTGACCGCGGCGCGTGCAGTGATCCGGGCGCTGGTGAGATTGGCCTCGGCCTGGGCCAGGCTGGCGGCGGCGGCCTGGTAACCGGACGAGCTCGGCGACAGCGCTTCAAATGCCGCGCGCTGCTGGCGGACTGCCTGGAACTGCGGTTTCAGCTGGCTGAAGCTCTGTTGCGTGATCTGCTTGACCGATGCTTTCTGGGCGTCGGTGAGGTTGAGGCCATGCAGTGCGAACAGGCCGCCGCCATGGAAACCATGGTGCGGGCCACCGCCGAAATTGCCACCCTGTCCACCCGGGGCGGCGAGCGCCAGGGCGGAGCAGCCGAGAGCCGCGGCCAGGATGATCGAGGTCATAGTCTTACGCATGTCAAGCTCCTGCTTCTTGGGGGGTTGTCGGTGACTATTGGAAAGCAGGTGCACGTTTAAGTCCTTTGCCATTGTGTAAAGAAGGGTAAAGCCGGTGTCCGGCAGCCATTCACGACGGCTAATGCGATAGTAGGCATCGTCTTTGTCGAGGGTTGTGACGCTGCATGTCCCGCATATTGATTGGTGACGATGACCGCGAACTGTGCGCGCTGCTGGCCGAATACCTGCGCCGCGAAGGGTTGCAGGTGGATGTGGTGCACGATGGCGCAGAAGTGCTTGCGCGATTGCGCGATCCGGCGACACGGCCGGACCTGCTCATCCTCGACGTCATGATGCCTGGCCGCAACGGGCTCGATACCTTGCGTGAATTGCGTGCGCAACATCGTTTGCCGGTGATCATGCTGTCCGGCCGCGGCGAACCGGTGGACCGTGTCGTAGGCCTGGAACTCGGCGCGGACGATTACCTGTCCAAGCCATGTCTGCCGCGGGAATTGCTGGCGCGTGTACGTGCGCAACTGCGCCGCCACACCGTGGAAGGTGTCGGCATGCTCACCGCGGGCGTATTGCGTCTGCTGCCTGGCGAGCGACGCGCCTTTGCCGGCGAACAGGAGCTCAACCTGACCGGCGCCGAATTTGCGCTGTTGCTGATGCTGGTGCAGCGTGCCGGTGAAGTCATCGACAAGACTTCGCTGACCCGTTTTGCGCTCGGCCGCGAACTGGAGCGGTTCGACCGCAGCATCGATGTGCACGTGAGCCGGCTGCGCCATAAATTGGCCGAGGCGTCGGCGCAATCGCCGCGCATTGATTCCGTGCGTGGCGCCGGTTACGTGCTGGTGCCTTACGGAGCGCAGGCATGAATAGCTCAACCAGCCCGTTCCGCAGTCCGCTGTTCTGGCGCCTGCTCATCTTTTTTTGTATTGCCAATCTACTTGTGCTGTTGCTGGGTAGCTGGCTGACCAGTCGCTTCATCGCGTTCTCTGCCGAACAGGGCATCAATTGGCCGGCGCTGGCGCAGGCCGCCGATGAAGCTTACGAGAGCGAAGGCCCCAGCGGCCTGGACGACTGGATACGGCAGCAGCACGCGGAAGGCGTCGAAGCCACGCTTTACGAGGGTGGAGAACCATTGCGTGACATACGCTTGCCACCGCCGATGCGCCAGTCATTGCCGAACTGGCTGGCTGCCGGACGCAATATCGAACTCAACCCGTGGCCCGGTTTTTATATCGCCGTGCAACACGTGACAGGCGACGACGGACATGACCGGCAACTGGTCGCCATGAGCAGTTCACGTGCGCGTATTCCGCGCCACCTGCGCGAGAAAATCCTGTTGGCGGTGCAGTTAGGGCTTTCGCTCCTGCTGATCGTCGGTATCGGCTGGTGGGTGGCGCGCAGCGTATCGCGACCGGTAGAAGCGATGCGTGCCGCCACGCGCAAGATGGCGGCAGGCGAATTCGCCACGCGCGTGGATCGGCGCTGGAGCGGCGCGCGTGACGAACTCGGTCAACTGGCGCGCGATTTCAACGGCATGGCGGAACGGATCGAAACCCTGGTCGCGCACGATCGCGGCGTGCTGCAGGATCTCTCCCACGAACTGCGTTCGCCGCTGGCGCGATTGCACCTGATCCTGGACCTGGCCCAGCACAGTGCCGATCCCACGCAAGCTGCCGCCCATTTCGAGCATGCGGAGCGCGAAATCGCCCGTATGGATCGCATGACCGCAGAAATGCTGGCGCTGTCGCGGCTCGAGGGTGGTTTGCCAGGCATGGAGCGTGAATCCGTGGACTTGGCAGAACTCGCCAGGGAGCGCCTTGGCGCGGCTCGGATCGAAGCGGAAGCGCGCGGCATCGAGCTGCACATAATCGATGCAGGCTCGGTGAGCGTACAAGGCAGCGGCATTTTGCTTGAACGCGCGCTGGACAACGTGATCGCCAATGCCATCAAGTTCAGTCCGCCGCACGGATGCGTCGAAGTCGACGTGCACATCGACCAGCAATGGGCTCAAGTGTCCATTCGCGACCGTGGGCCTGGCGTGCCCGCGGACGAATTGGCGCTGCTGTTCAGAACCTTCTTTCGCGGCAGCAATGCCGCGCACGCGGGTGGGCACGGACTTGGCTTGGCAATCGTGCAGCGTGTCATGCAAGTGCATGGCGGCAGTACGCTTGCGCAGAATCGGCAAGGTGGCGGCCTGGAGGTAATCATGCGCTTGCCTGTCGACTCTGCCCAGGAGCAGGCTTGAGCGCTTCGCGAAGCCTCATTCCCAGCGATTCAGGTGCGGGCCGAATTGCTCGCGCTGCTTGTTCACAATACAAAAGCGGTGACCGCTGGGCGCCTCCATGATCCACCAGCGTCCTTGCACGAAGGCAATCCGCTTTGCGCCCAACTGCTCGAGACGAGCGACCTCGGCCTGCTGGTCGTCGGTTTCGATATCCAGATGAACATGACTGTGATGATCGACCTTTTGCAGTAGCAAAATTGGTTCGTCATCGGCGGTCTCCAGTTCGGCGTACCTGCCGTCACCGTCAACGTCGACCTTGGCAATGGGTTTGCCAAGCGCTTCGCTCCAGAAAGCGGTTGCCTGCCTGAGGTTTTCGCATTGGCAGTCCAGTACGACGGTGCTCAATCGGCTGTGGTGCATGGTTGGCTCCTCCGGATATGCGCCGCGGCAGTCTGCTCGCGGCGCTGTGAAAGATGCGCGGCTACGAGCATGCGGCATCGACCTGGGCATGTTGCGTCGCAACGATACGAGTAAGAAATATGCTCGCTGTCTGTAGGCGTCGCAGTACGTCACGTGCTGCGTTTTCCTCATGCTTCTTATCAGGAAACAGCGATTTATTTACCTGCCATCACGCCATCACAATCAACTTCTATATGTCACCAAATGGCAGGATTCAAATGAGCGCATCCGCAAGCAAGACGCTTTACATTGGCGAAGGATTCGAGGGGCCGGGCGTCAATCTCGCGCATATCAATGTGCTGGCGGGTCCGCGCAACGGTCCGGCCGGGCAGGCGTTCGCCACCGCATTGGCCACTCCATCGGCAGGCCATGCGCCCTTTGTGGTCATCGCCAGGCCAGGTGTCCCGACCAAACCGTTGACGCTTTATGTCAACAAGGCGCAGATCGCCAACGAATTCCACGGCAACGCCACCTGGGGTGCTTCGCAGGCGGGCATTGCCAAGGCCGTGGCGGAATCGTTGAAGGAGGGCGTGCTGCCGCCGGAAGCCGAAAACGACTGGGCGGTGGTTACGGCGAACTGGGTCAACCCCGCCGCGGACAATCTCGACGCGGTCTACGAAAACAATTACCGCGCGTGCAAGAACGCGATCCGGGCAGCGATGCTTGGTTTGCCGGAGCGCGAAGAAGTGTTTGCCGCAGCCACCCATGTCGGCAATCCGTTCTACACGCCAAAAGCCTGACGCGCAGGCGCAGGGAAGCAATCAGGAGCCGTCGCATGGAATATATTCGTCTCGGCCAATCCGGCCTGAAAGTATCGCGGCTATGCCTCGGCACCATGAACATGGGTACGCCGAACTGGAAGCCGTGGATCTTCGATGAAGCACAGAGCGAGCCGATCATCCGCCACGCGCTTGCGGCCGGCGTCAACTTTATCGACCTTGCCGATTTCTATTCGACCGGCGTAGGCGAGGAAGTGGTGGGCCGCGTTCTCAAGCGCCTGGTGCGCCGCGAGGAGATCGTGGTGACCACCAAGGTGGGCTATGACATGGGGACTTATCCCAATGCCGGCGGTCATTCGCGCAAGCACATCATGGACGGCATCCATGGCTCGCTGAAGCGCCTTGGCATGGATTACGTCGATATTTACATGCTGCACTTCTTCGATGTGAATACGCCGGTCGAGGAAACCATGGGCGCGCTGGACGACATCGTGCGCAGCGGAAAAGCACGCTATATCGGCGTATCGACCATGTGCACGTGGCAGTTCGCCAAGATCATTCAGGCTTGCGAGCGCAACGGCTGGCACAAGCCAATCAATATGCAGCTGCAACTCAACCTGGCCTATCGCGAAGAAGAACGCGAGATGATTCCGTATTGCGCTGATCAGGGCATCGGCGTGTCCGTATTCAGTCCGCTGGCGCGTGGCCTGCTTGCGGGCGATGCAGATTCCACGCGCAACCAGACCGATTTCTTTACTGCGCAGATGTATGGAGACAAGGTCTCGATGGAGATTGCCGCGTCCGCAGCGCGGGTGGCGAAACGTCGTGGCGTATCGGCGGCACAGATCGCGCAAGCCTGGGTGCTGGGACACGACAACGTCGACTGCATGCTGGTCGGCGCCGATTCCGCTGCGCAGTTCGATAGCGCGCTCGCTGCACTTGATACCCGGTTGGACGAAGAAGAACGCCACGAACTCGAACGCAACTACACGCCCTGCGACCTGATCAACGATTACACCGCCGGACGCCGTATCGCGCGCGATCCCCGTGCGCCACGCGATCATTTCGCCGAGGCAGCAAGGAAAAAAGCATGAGTACATTCCTGCGCAATGGGCAATACATCAACGGCGCCTGGCGAGCGAGCAAGGAAACCTATCCGGTTCGTAATCCCGCCAACGGTGAGCTTATCGTCGACGTTGCCAAGGGCGGAGCTGCCGAGGCTGAGGAGGCGATTGCCGCTGCGGCGGCGGCGTTTCCTTCGTGGCGAAAGTTCACCGCGAAGGAGCGCGGCATCAGGGTGCGGCGATGGGGCGAACTGATGCTCGAACATCGCGATGCGCTTGCCGAATTGCTGACACGCGAGCAAGGCAAGCCACTGGCCGAGGCACGCGGCGAAGTCGGTTACGCGGCAAGCTTCCTCGAATGGTTCGCCGAGGAAGCCAAGCGCAGTTATGGCGATGTGATTCCCAGTCCGTCGCCCCATTCGAAGATTTTTGTGGTGCGCGAACCGGTCGGAGTGGTCGCCGCGATCACACCTTGGAACTTTCCGCTGGCGATGATTACCCGCAAGGCCGCACCAGCGCTGGCAGCGGGCTGCACCATGGTGTTGAAGCCGTCGGAGGAAACGCCGCTGTCCGCGCTGGCCTTGGCAGTGCTCGCCGAAGAGGCCGGCATTCCCGCAGGCGTGTTCAACGTCGTCTCCGGTGACGCCCAGGCCATCGGCAGCGTGTTGACCGGCTCCGATATCGTGCGCAAGCTTTCTTTTACCGGCTCGACCCGGGTGGGCAAACTGCTGGCTGCGCAATGCGCGGATACACTCAAAAAGCTTTCGCTGGAACTCGGCGGCAATGCGCCTTTCATTGTCTTCGACGACGCCGATGTCGAAGCGGCGGTACGCGGCGCCGTGGCTTCCAAATTCCGTAACACCGGGCAAACCTGTGTTTGCGTCAATCGCTTTTACGTGCAGAGCGGTATCTACGATGCCTTTACCAAGGCGCTGGCCGATGCCGTGCGCAAGTTGCGTGTCGGCAATGCGCTAGCCGGCGAGGTCGAGCAAGGGCCCCTGATCAACCAGGCAGCACTGCACAAAGTCCAGGCGCATGTCGCCGATGCGCTCGCCAAGGGTGCGATAGCGCTGGCAGGCGGCGAGCATCATGTCCTGGGCGGAACGTTTTATCCGCCGACCGTGTTGGTCGAAGCCACCCAGCAAATGCTGATTGCGCAGGAAGAGACCTTTGGCCCGGTCGCCGCCTGCTTCCGTTTCGACACTGAAGCAGAAGCCATCGCCGCGGCGAACGACACGCCATTCGGCCTCTCCGCGTACTTTTATACCCGCGACATGGCCCGCTGCTGGCGCGTGGCCGAGGCGCTGGAAAGCGGCATGGTGGGCATCAACGAAGGCGTCATATCGACCGAGGTGGCGCCTTTCGGCGGCGTGAAGCAGTCCGGACTTGGGCGCGAAGGTTCCAAATATGGCCTCGATGAATACGTCGAGTTGAAGTACTTGATGATGGGCGGTTTGGGCTAATCCAGGGCAAGGGACGCGGGCCCGTATACGGTCGCGTGTTCGTCTTTTTGCAGGTGCCCTTGGTCGCGTGGAACCTCTGGTTCTGCCGAGGGACCTATCTCGCAGGTGCTACCGCGCCTGCGTATGAGGGCGTTCAATAACGTCCGTTCGTTTGGCAAGGAGGCAGCATGGTGAGCGGCGATGGTCAGGCAACGACAACTGAAGCCCGGAGTGGGCAAGTAAAGAAGCGGCACTGGCGTGAGCACATTTTCCTGGACGACGTACCGCTCAACCGGTTCCATTGCAAGATCGCCGGCCTGACATTCGGCGCGCATTTTACCGAGGGCTACGCTTTGGGCACGGTCGGTTATGCGCTGCCGTCGCTCAGCAGCCAGATGGGACTGGGAGCAGTCTGGAACGGCCTGATCGGCAGCTCGGCCCTGATCGGCATTTTTTTTGGCAGCCTCATGTTCGGCTGGCTGTCCGATCGGATCGGCCGGCAGAAAATATTCCTGCTCAGCTTCCTGATCATCACGGCGGCAGCCTTCGCACAGTTCTACGCCAGTTCGGCATTGATGCTATGCCTGCTGCGGGCGTTGCTCGGCTTCGGCATGGGCGGTGATTTCGCGGTGGGGCACGCCATCCTGGCCGAGTTCTCGCCGCGCAAGCATCGGGGCATGCTGCTGGGATCGTTCAGCGTGATCTGGACGGTAGGCTATGTGGCTGCCAATCTCATCGGCATGCATTTTGTGCATGCCGCCCCCGATGCATGGCGTTGGATGCTGGCATCGGCGGGGATCCCCGCGTTGATTGTGCTGCTGCTGCGCATGGGGACGCCCGAGTCGCCCCGCTGGCTGCTGGGCATGGGGCGCATGTCCGAGGCGCAGGCCGTGGTACGACGTTACTTTGGCCGTGGTGTTCGGCTCGATACCAGCAAGATGCCGTCCAAACCGCGTCATGGTGGCTTTGCCCGCCTGTTCCATAAGGATTTGATTCGGCGCACGCTGTTCAATTGCATTTTTTTCGTATGCCTGGTGATTCCCTATTTCGCGATCTACACCTTCCTCCCTGCCATTCTCAAGCTGATCCATCTCAACGAGGGCAGTGGCGCAGATCTGTTGTTGAACGGTTTCTTGGTGGTGGGTGCGGTTGTCGGCATCTGGCTGACGATCCGCCTGCCGCGCCGGGTATTCCTGATCAGCTCATTCTTGGTCACGTGCCTATCCTTGCTGGCCTTGAGCCTGTTGCCCGAATCAGCAACCGCTGCGTTGATTACCGCGTTCGCCTTGTTCACGCTGGTCATGTCCGCCGTTTCAAATCTGGTGGGCGTGTTTCCTCCAGAGTGTTTTCCTACCGAAGTCCGCGCCTGCGGAGTAGGCCTGGCCGTGGCATGCAGCCGCCTGGGTTCGGCTGTTGGCACCTTCCTGCTGCCGGTCGGGGTTGCCCATTTTGGTTTTCAGCCAGCAATGATGGCCCTGTCAGCAGTACTGCTGATCGGGATGGTGATATCTATCGCCTGGGCGCCCGAAACCAGGCATTTGCGCCTTAACGACGCGGCCAAGGCGCAAGCTGCGCCGAATCGATAAGCTGGTCCTGAAGCGACGCCGATCGAAAGCTTGAACGACGCATCGGCGATCTTCATGCATCGGACCGCGAGCTTGAACCTTGCATGATTCGCATCTGGCCGAATAAAAAAAGCGCCCGGGACGGGCGCTTTCTACAAGCTACTTATTGCAATCAGTTCGGTAGCGACAAGTCGTCCAGCAATGCCTTGAGGAAGCGCGCGGCTTCACCGCCCGTCGCGGCGCGATGGTCGAAGGTAAGGCTGATCGGCATGCGGCGATGGACTTCGATGCCGCCCATCACGGCGACCACGTCGTGGCTGAGCTTGCCGGCGCCGATGATCGCCACGCATGGAGGTACCACCACCGGCGTGGCGTAACGGCCGGCGAACATGCCGAAGTTCGACAGGCTGATGGTGTAGCCAGACAACTCCGACGGCGGAATCGTGCGTTCTTCCACCTGGGTGCGCAGACGCTTGATGCCGGCGCGGATGCCGGCGCCGTCGAGCACGTCGGCGTTACGCAAGGCGGGCACGAACAGGCCGTCCTCCGTGTCGACGGCGATACCGATGTCCACATGCGGATGCATGGTACGGCTGAGGTTCTTGCCGTCGAACCATGCATTGAGCGCGGGCACGGCCTTGCAGGCGGCGACGATGGCGCGGATCAGGCGTGCGGTAATGTCCTGCTTGCCGATCCAGGCGTGCAGGTCTGCATCGTCGACCAGGGTGGTGGGCACCACGTTGGCGTGTGCGTCGGCCATGACGCGCGCCATGTTGCGGCGAACGCCCTTGAGCTGTTCCGGCTGGCCGCTGGCCTGCATGCTCGGCGGCGCGGTGCGTACCGGCTTGCCGGCAAGCGAGGTAGCAGTACGGGCTGGTTCCGGTTGCGGCAGTTCGGGTGCCAGGTGGCGTCCGGCGGAAGCGGGAACCGCGCGGGCTGGCGCTGCGCCCAGCGGGGCGCTGCCGTTGGCCGCGGCATTCTTCACATCCTGCATGGTCACTACGCCGTCTGCGCCGGTAGGCGTTACGCGGGCGAGCTCGACCTTGAGCTTCCTGGCCAGGGCGCGCACGGCCGGTACGGCTTTTACGCCACCCACGCTGGCCGCCTGTTCCACATGAACGTGGCTGCCGCTGATCATCGCGCCGACAACCGTGCCCTCGTCTTCGCGGTCGGCTTTGCCGTTGGTCTCCAGTTCGCCGCCTTCGTCGGAAGCGACGACTTTCTTCGGCTCGGCTGCCGGAGTCGCGGTTTTCTTGGGGCCATGGTGGTGGCCAGTGGCTTCGGCTTCCGCACGCTGCTTGGCGTTCGGATCGGGTTCGAACTCGGCCAGCGCGGCGCCGGTTTCGATCACGTCGCCGGTGGCGCCATGCAATTTGGTGACCTTGCCGGTGTAGGGCGATGGCACGTCGACTACCGCCTTGGCGGTTTCCATCGACACTAACGGAGCGTCGAGCTTGATGGTGTCGCCTTCCTTTACGTGCCATTCGACGATGGTAGCGTCGGGCAGGCCCTCGCCCAGGTCGGGCAGGTAGAACGTCTTGATGTCGGCCATGAGTGGGTTTCCGTAATCAGTCTTGATGTTCTTCTTTGCAGCCATCCCGGCCTGCGCCGGGATGGCGTGGCGTGATGCGTCAGGAGTGGGCGAGCGCGCGCTTTGCCGCCTCGACCACGCGCTCCGCGCTCGGCAGGTATTTCATTTCGAGGCGGAACAGCGGAATGTGCGTGTCGTAGCCGGTGATGCGTTCGACCGGTGCGAGCAAGTCGTACATGCATTCCTCGGCGAGGCGCGCGGCGATTTCCGCGCCGAACCCGGCGGTCTTGGGCGCCTCGTGCACGATCACGCAACGGCCGGTCTTTTGTACGGATTCGGCGATGGTGTCGAAATCCAGCGGCGTGAGCGTGGCGACATCGATGACTTCGGCGCTGATGCCTTCCTCGGCCAGCGCATCGGCGGCCTCCAGCGCTTCCTTCACCTGCGCGCCCCAGGTCACGATGGTGACGTCGGTGCCATCGCGCAGCACGAAGCACACGTCCAGCGGCAGCGCTTCGCCGTCATCCGGCACTTCTTCCTTGTACTGGCGATAGATGCGCTTGGGTTCGAAGAACATCACTGGATCCGGATCGCGGATCGCGGCGAGCAGCAGGCCATAGGCACGTGCCGGCGAGGAGGGCATCACCACGCGCAGGCCCGGGATATTAGTGAACAGATGTTCGTTCGCTTCGGAATGATGTTCCGGCGCGCGGATACCGCCGCCCCAAGGCGCACGCCACACGGCCGGCACGGTGATGCGGCCGCGGGTGCGGTTGCGCAGGCGCGCGGCATGGCAGGCGATCTGTTCCATCATCGGATAGATGAAACCTTCGAACTGCGCTTCGGCGACCGGCTTCATGCCTTGCGCGGCCAGGCCGACGGTAACGCCGGCGATGGTGGTTTCGTCCAGCGGCGTGTCCAGCACGCGCAATTCGCCGAACTTTTCCTGCAGGCCTTGGGTGGCGCGGAACACGCCGCCGTTCACGCCGACGTCTTCACCCAGCACCACGACGCTGTCGTCGTGGGCCATTTCGTAAGCAAGGGCCTGGGTAACGGCTTCGATGAGAGTGATTTGTGCCATGGCTTAGTGGGCCTTCTTGTCGAGCGAGAGCGCAAGGTCGCGCTGTTTGGCGAGGTCCGCGGGTACTTCGGCGAAGGTGTAGTCGAACATCGCCGTGACGGGCTGGGTCTTGGTTTCGAGGTAAGCGTTGACCTCGTTGTCCATCCACTCGTCGCACTCGGCCTTCCAGGCTTCTTCTTTCTTGTCATCCCACACTTTCTTGGCTACCAGCCAGTTGCGCAGGCGCTTCATCGGTTCCTTGGCCCAGGCGTCCTTTACTTCCTGCTCGCCGCGGTAGCGGCGGGCGTCGTCCGCGGTGGTGTGATCGCTGAGGCGGTAGGTGACCAGCTCCAGCACGCTGCCGCCCTTGCCGGTGCGGGCGCGTTCCAGCGCATCTTCCATCGCCTTGCGCACGGCGATGATGTCGTTGCCGTCCACCTGGATCGAATACAGGCCGGCGGCAATGCCTTTCTGTGCCAGCGTCGGTGCGCCGGACTGGATCTTGCGCGGCACCGAGATCGCCCACTGGTTGTTGACGATCACGGCGACCAGCGGCAGGTTCTGCGCGCCGGCGATGTTGATGGCGCCGTAGAAGTCGCCCTTGGACGAACCGCCGTCACCGATCGTGCACACGGCGACGCGCGGTTCGTTGCGAATCTTGAACGCCAGGGCGGAACCGGCGGCGTGCAGGCACTGCGTGGCGATCGGCACCGACCAGGCGAAGTCGTGGCGCGCCGGTTCCTTCTGGTAATCGTTGCCGCGCTCGTCGCCGCCCCAGTACATGTAGACCTCGCGCGGCTGCACGCCGCGATACAGCTGCGCGCCGTATTCACGGTAGCTGGGAGCGAACACGTCTTCGGGCTTCATGGCGCTGCCAATGCCCACGTGCGCCGCCTCGTGGCCGAGACAGCTTGCATAGGTACCGAGCTTGCCAGTACGTTGCAGTGCCACGGACTTCGCGTCGAATACGCGCGTGGACATCATCAGCTTGTACAGCTCGACCATGTGATCGAGGTTTTTCGCGAACTCAGGCAGGTCGTCACGGACCTGCTTGCCTTCGGCGTCTAGATACTGCAGGTATTCGATTTCAAACTTGGCGGCGATGGACACGACTCGCTCCCGGGTGGGGTAGGAAAAAATCGGCGGGGGAGGCGCGGCCCATCCAGCGGAGCCAAGCGCACATAAGGACCCAAATGAGACCGCATTTGATAGCAGGCCGCCATGTTGCGCCGCAAGGTACACTGCAGCATGCGAGTTCGCGCGTGCGTGCTCGCCAACCGGTTAACATCAGTCTTTTTGCGGGTTTGCGGGCGCTATGGCAGATAACCAGCGGGATCTCGAGGCGGGCATCGAGCTTGACCTGAACGGCCGGATCACCTACGGCGGCTATCTGTGGCTGGACCAGTTGCTTACGGCCCAGCACCCCCTCAGCCAGCCCCCACGGCACGATGAAATGCTGTTCATCGTGCAGCACCAGGTGGCCGAGCTGTGGATGAAGCTGATCATCCATGAGCTGCGTTCGGCCATCGCGCACTTGCGTGTCGACGATGTAAATGCCTGCCTGAAGGTGCTGGCCCGCGTGAAGCAGGTGCAACGGCAGCTGTTCGAGCAGTGGGCGGTGCTGGAAACGCTGACTCCGGCGGAATATCTCGAATTCCGCGACGTGCTCGGTCCGTCTTCCGGCTTCCAGTCGCTGCAGTACCGGATGATCGAGTTCCTGCTGGGCAACAAGAACGCGCAGATGTTGCAGGTCTTCGACTACGACCCGGCGGCGCAGGCGCAACTGCGCGCGGTACTGGAAGCGCCGGGTCTCTATGATGAATTCCTGCGCTACCTTGCCCGCCACGGGCATGCGGTACCGGCGGCGCGGATCGAGCGCGATTGGAGCGAGCCCTATCGTCGCCATGACGACTTGGTGCCGGTGTTCAAGCGCATCTATGAAGGACGTGCAACGTTCTGGCCGGAATACCACATGTGCGAGCAGTTAGTGGATGTGGAGGAAAGTTTCCAGCTTTGGCGTTTCCGCCATATGAAAACGGTGGAGCGCATCATCGGACACCGGCGCGGTACCGGGGGTTCCTCCGGTGTCGCGTTCCTGAAAAAGGCGCTTGAACTGGAATTCTTTCCGGAATTGCTGGACGTGCGCACGGTGCTCGGGAGCTGATTCGCTGCCTGCACGGCCTGAGGGCTTCGCTCCATGGCAGGCCTGTGCGTGCGGCCTGCGCTGGTGTCGTGGCGAACGAAACATGTTGCGTCGCATTTGACGGCACGGTTGTGGCTGGTTACATCTGTCGAGTCCAAAGCCAAGGGGAAATTCGTGAGCCACAGTCCTGAAGCCGGCGTCGAGAACGCGCCCGACTTTCCGCAGATGCTCGGCCATCCGCGTCCGTTATGGATGCTGTTCATGACCGAATTCTGGGAACGCTTCGCGTTCTACAGCGTCAGCTGGGCGTTGGTGCTGTACATCGTGGCGCAGTTCTATCACGGCGATCCCTCCGGCCAGGCCTGGGCGAGCAAGATCTATGGCGCCTACACCGCGCTGATCTACGCGACCGGCATTTTTGGCGGCTACATCGCCGACCGGCTGATCGGCTACCAGCGTTCGATCCTGCTCGGGGCACTGGTGATGTCGGCCGGCCTGTTCACGATCATGCTGCCGAGCCAGACGGCGATGCTCTATGGGTTGGCCATGGTGGTGGTCGGCGATGGCCTGTTCAAACCGAACATTTCCTCGATGGTCGGCCAGCTGTACGGGCTCAATGATGATCGCCGCGATCGCGGCTTTACCTTGTTCTACATGGGCATCAACGCGGGCGCCTTCGTCGCGCCGTTGATCACCGGCTGGCTGGCGAGCTACTACACCGACACGCCGCTGCAGCAGAATTACCACGCGGTATTTGCGGCGGCCGGCGTAGGCATGGTGCTGAGCCTGCTCTGGTTCTGGTTCGGGCGGCGCAGCCTGCGCGGCGTGGGACGTCCCGCGCCGCAGGCCACCAGCCGCCTGCGGGTGCTCTGGGTGTTCCTCGGTGTAATCGTGGCGGTGCCGCTCGTGTACCTGGTGCTTTCCAAGATCGGGGCGATTGGCCTGCAGTGGTTGCTTGGCCTGCTGTTCGTCGCGGTCGCGGTCATGCTGATCATGGAAGCGATGCGCCACGGTACCGTCCAGGTGCAGCGGGTGATCGCCATGCTGATTATCTTTGCCTTCAACCTGCTGTTCTGGATGTTCTATTTCCAGTTCGGCACCTCGTTCAATTTCCTCGCGGAAAACCTGGTCGACCGCAAACTGTTCGGCGGCTGGGAATTTCCGGTGGGCTGGTTTCAGTCGGTAACGCCGCTGGCGATCATCGTGCTGGCGCCGGTGGTGTCGCAGGTGTGGGCGTTCCTGGGCAGGCGCCACATGGAACCGTCGATTCCGCGCAAGTTCGGCCTGGGCCTGATCTTCAACGGGCTGGGTTTCGTGGTGCTGGTGTATGCGTTGTCACGGCTGATCGATCCGCACGGCATGATTCCGTTCTGGCCGCTGACCACCTGCTACGTGCTGCAGACCGTAGGCGAGCTATGCCTGTCGCCGATTGGCTTGTCGATGGTGACCAAGCTGGCGCCGCCGCGGCTGGTGGGCCTGGCGATGGGCGGCTGGTTCCTCTCGCTGGCGGAGGGCGGCAACCTGTCGGGCCTGCTGGCCGGGCACATCAGCGGCGAAAACGGCATGACGGCGGCATCCGCGCTGAGCGGTTTCACTTTCAGCTTCTGGCTGCTGGTCGGTGCAGGCGTCGTGCTGTTGCTGGTCTCGCCGCTGATCAACCGGCTGATGCACGGAGTGCGATGAAGGGTGGGAGCACGCCCAGACAGGCGTGCTCCGCGGTCCTTCGCACAGGCAGCAGACCCTTTGGCGGGAATCTCAACGTTTCCCGCTGTCCGCCATCAATTTGTCCAGGATTCGCGTCAGCCACTGTTGTTCGTCTCCATCCAGTTTGGACAGCACTTCGCGCTCCCGCGCGCGGGCCATCGGGGCGACATCGTCATGGATGAGCCAGCCCGCTTCGGTGAGGCTCAATACGGAGCGGCGCTTGTCGCCGTCGTGGGTATCGCGATGCACGCGCCCGGCGGCGACCAGGCGGGCCAGCGCACGACTGACCGCGACTTTGTCCATGGCAGTTCGTTCAGCCACTTCGCGCGCGGACAGGCCGTGGAAACGAGCCAGCACCGCCATGACGCGCCATTCGGTCACGCTCAGGTCGTAGCGGCGCTGATAGTCGTCCGCGATCGCCTGGCTCACCGTGTTGGAAAGGATCGACAGCCGGTAGGGCAGGAAATGTTCCAGTTCCAGGGGAGCATGTTCGGCGCCGGCGGGGGCGGGCGTGCGCGGATGAGACATTGCGGCAGTGTTCCTTGCAATTAGTTTCACATGTAACTATAACGTTGGGCTTATCCCGATGGTGGCACGCTGAATTGGCCGTCGTCGTGCATTGATTACATCAGGAGAGCGCCATGAACGCCCAACCCAATCTCGGCATGCAAGTCACCACCTTCGAGAACCCCATGGGGATCGACGGCTTCGAGTTCGTCGAGTTTGCCGCGCCGGCAGGCCGTGGCGGCGAATTGCATGCGCTGTTCCAGAACATGGGTTTCACTGCCGTACTCAAGCACAAGACCCGGCCGCTCACCGTCTATCGGCAGGGCGGCGTGAATTTCCTCGTCAACGAGGATCCAGATTCCTTCGCGGCCGACTTTGCCGCCAAGCATGGTCCCTGCGCATGCGGCTTCGCCATCCGCTTCAAGAAGCCCTCCAGCGAGGTGTTGAGCACGGTGCTGGGCAATGGCGGTGAAGCGATCAGCGACAAAGCCGAAAGCAAGGCCGTGAATACGCCGGTAGTGAAGGGTATCGGCGACTGCATGCTCTATCTGGTCGACCGTTACGGCGATGCCGGCAGCGTCTACGAAGGCGACTACGCCCCGGTGCCGGGTGCGGAGCAGCACCCATCCGGTTTTGGTCTCACCTTTATCGACCACCTCACGCACAATCTCTACTTCGGCAACATGCAGAAGTGGTCCGATTACTACGAGCGCCTGTTCAACTTCCGCGAGATCCGCTACTTCGACATCAAGGGCGCGAAGACCGGCCTGGTGTCCAAGGCGATGACCGCGCCCGATGGCATCGTGCGCATTCCGCTCAATGAATCGAACGATCCGAAGAGCCAGATCAACGAATATCTCGACGCTTATCAGGGTGAAGGCATCCAGCACATAGCCTGCTTCACCGACAATATCTACGATACGGTCGAAGCGATGCGCGCCAGGGGCGTGGAATTCCTCGATACGCCGGATACGTATTTCGACGTGATCGACATGCGCATCCCCAATCATGGCGAAGACGTGCCGCGCCTGGCCAAGAACAAGATCCTGATCGACGCCGACCCGGAAACCAAGCAGCGCAAGCTGCTGCAGATTTTCACCCAGAACAACATCGGGCCGATCTTCTTCGAGATCATCCAGCGCAAGGGCAACGAAGGCTTTGGCGAAGGCAACTTCCAGGCGCTGTTCGAATCGATCGAGCGTGATCAGATGAAGCGCGGCGTGCTGTAAGGCTTTCAAAGCCCGTCTCCGGTGGAGAGGGGTTGGTGCGGGAATGAGGCTGGCCGCAAGCTTCGACAGCAATTCGCGTTGAATTTATTTCCTTGCAAGATGGGTCCCTCGCCTCGACCCTTACCCCGCGGGAATGAGAGCGTTAAAACCAGGCAAAGTGAGCTTGATGATGGAATCGAAGGGCTACCAATCCGGTTTCGGCAACGAATGTGCCAGCGAGGCCATTCCCGGCGTGTTGCCGGCTGGCCAGAATTCACCACAGCGTGTCGCGCATGGCCTCTATGCGGAACAACTTTCCGGTACCGCCTTCACTGCCCCCCGCCACTGCAATCGGCGCAGTTGGTTGTATCGCATTCGTCCGGCGGCGATGCACCGGCCGTTCGAGCCTCTCGCCCATGCCACCTTGCATAACCGCTTCGATGACATGCCGGCGACGCCGAACCAGTTGCGCTGGGATCCATGGCCGATGCCGCCGACACCGACGGATTTCGTCGATGGCCTGGTAACGCTGGCGGGCAATGGTGGACCGGCCGAACAGATTGGCTGCGGCATCCACGTTTATGTCGCGAATCGTTCGATGCAGGGCCGTTTCTTCTACAACGCCGACGGCGAATTGCTGATCGTGCCGCAGCAGGGGCGATTGCATATCGCCACCGAACTGGGCGTGCTGGAAATCAAGCCATTGCAGGTAGCGGTCATTCCCCGCGGCGTGCGCTTTCGCGTGGAATTGCCCGATGGCGAAGCGCGCGGCTATGTCGCGGAAAACTTCGGCAGCCTGCTGCGGCTGCCCGACCTTGGGCCGATTGGCGCCAATTCGATGGCCCTGCCGCGCGATTTCCTCACGCCGCATGCTGCTTACGAGGACGTGGAAGGCGACTTCGAGCTTATCGCCAAGTTCCAGGGGGCGCTGTGGTCCGCGCGCATCGATCACTCGCCGCTGGACGTGGTGGCCTGGCATGGCAATTACGCGCCTTACCAATACGATCTGACGCACTTCAATACGGTTGGCTCGATCAGCGTGGATCACCCGGATCCGTCGATCTTTACGGTGCTCACTTCGCCCAGCGATACGCCCGGCACGGCCAACCTCGACTTCGTCATCTTTCCCCCGCGCTGGCTGGTGGCCGAGCACACGTTCCGTCCACCGTATTTTCATCGCAACGTCGCCAGCGAATTCATGGGCCTGATCGAAGGCGTGTACGACGCCAAGGCCGGAGGCTTCGCGCCGGGTGGCGCCAGTTTGCACAACTGCATGAGCGGCCATGGTCCCGATGCAGCCAGTTTCGAGAAGGCGAGCGTGGCCGATGTCAGCAAGCCGGATCACCTTGCCGGCACGATGGCCTTCATGTTCGAAACGCGCCGGGTCATTCATCCGACCAGGCAGGCGCTTGAGGCGCCGCAATTGCAGCATGATTACTATCAATGCTGGCAGGGCATCGCCAAGCATTTCGATCCGAACAAGCGGTGATGCCCGCCGCCCCGTGGCGGGTAACGCATGGCTGGCGGGTTAAGGCGCTACTGAAAAATAACGTGGAGGCATACGGATCATGCCGCCACCTCGATGACATAGAGGCCGCGCATGAAGGCGGCCGACGGAGTGAAAGGCATGAAACTGGGCAGTCTCAAGGAAGGCGGTCGCGACGGTACGCTGATCGTTGTCAGCCGTGACCTGAAGCGGGCGGTCAAGGCTACGGGCATCGCGGCAACCCTGCAGGCGGCACTGGATGATTGGTCGAACGTTGCGCCGCGCTTGAATGCCTTGTCCGGTGAGCTCAATGCCAATAAAGCGGAAAATGCCTTCGCGCTGGATATGGCGGCGCTCGCCGCGCCATTGCCGCGCGCGTATGAGTTCGTCGACGGCAGCGCTTATCTGCCGCATGTCGAGCGCGTGCGCCGCGCGCGGGGCGCCGAGGTGCCCGAATCGTTCTACGTCGACCCGCTGATGTACCAGGCGACGAGTGCGGGTTTTTTGGGGCCGCGCGATGCGGTAGTGGTGCCGAGCGAGGACTACGGTATCGACCTGGAAGCGGAAGTCATCGTAGTGACCGACGACGTGCCGATGGCCGCGACCCCCGAGCAGGCCGCCGGACATATCCAGCTGATCGGCCTGGTCAACGATGTCAGCTTGCGTGGGCTGATTCCCGCCGAGCTGGCCAAGGGCTTCGGCTTCCTGCAGTCGAAGCCGCGCTCGGCCCTGTCGCCCGTGTTGGTAACGCCCGATGAGCTTGGCGATGCTTGGCGGGGCGAGAAGCTGCACTTGCCGATGCGCACCTGGCTCAACGGCCAATGGTTCGGCGAAGCGGAGTGCGGCGTCGACATGCAGTTCAGCTTCGCTCAGTTGATCGCGCACGCGGCCAAGACCCGTCCGCTGACGGCCGGCAGCATCGTCGGATCAGGCACCATTGCCAATCAAGACACCAGCAAGGGCGCGTCCTGTCTTGCCGAGCAGCGCACGGTGGAAACCCTGCGCGACGGCAAACCGGGCACACCGTTCCTGAAGTTCGGCGACACCTTGCGCATCGATATTACCGACGAGGGCGGCGCTTCGATTTTTGGCGCGATCGAGCAGGCGATTACGGCTTTGACATAAAGGCTGCGCTCCGGGCGCTAAACCAGACGGGCATCGAGGATGACGGAGCCGGCCGGCGGCGCTATCTTCGCCCGGATACGTTTCTCTCAAGCGCCAGGAGTTTTGCATGTCACAAGTCACCCTCAAGGGTCACTCGGTCGAGGTCGAGGGACAGTTGCCATCGGTGGGCGGAAAGGCGCCTGCGTTCAGCCTCGTCGCCAAGGATCTGTCCGACGCCACGCTGGCAAGCTTCGCCGGCAAGCGCAAGGTGCTGAATATCTTTCCCAGCATCGATACGCCGACGTGCGCCACCTCGGTGCGTCGTTTCAACGAGAAGGCCGGCCAACTGGATAACGCCATCGTGCTCTGCATCTCAGCCGACCTGCCGTTCGCACAGGCCCGTTTCTGTGGCGCCGAGGGCCTGAGCAACGTGGTCACGTTGTCGACCATGCGCGGGCACGACTTCCTCAAGCATTACGGTGTGGCGATCGCTTCCGGTCCATTGGCCGGTCTCGCTGCACGGGCAGTGGTGGTGCTCGACGAACACGACAAAGTGCTGCATGTCGAATTGGTGAGCGAGATCGCCGACGAGCCGGATTACGAGAAAGCGCTGCACGCGCTCAACTAGGGCCTGTTGAGGTCTTCGTGTGACCCGCGCCGGAAACGGTTTGCTCGCCAGACAAGGAAGAGCGAGGGAGTGTACGTCCGTACATGACTGAGTAATGACGCCGTCTGGCGGGCAAGCAGACCCGGCCTAACGCGAGCCAAGCGAATAGTACGAACAGGCCCTAAGCCGCCTCGTGCCGTCGTGTGCAAGCATGACGCACGAGGTTGGCGGTGCGCGCGGTATCAGTGTCGAGTGGTAGCACGATAACGGTTGTCATTCATGAGTATGGGCATCCAGCCATAACGTAGCCCGCTATTTGTCGACGGCTTTACGGTGCTGTTGATCGCGAACTCGCGCAACATGCCGGCCACTTCCGGACGTGGCACGGCATCGATGATTTGCACGTTCGCCGCGGTGCCATCGGCCCGGAAGGTTACGATGAAGTCAGCAATGCCCGCTTCGAAAGCACGCTCGTCAAGGGACGCGCCTTTATAGCGGTGTCGAGGGGATGTCGGTCGCAACTGGTCGGACATGGCGCCTTCGGCCATGCCCTGGCGAATGCGCGTGTCGTAATTGGCGATAAAGCTGTTTACGTCCGACATGATCGCGGTCATCTGGGAATCATCCACATGGTCCATGATGCGCTGGACCAGTTCTGCGGTGTAGCTTTCCCGGGATTGCCTATCGTTGCTCGGCAGCAGCGCATAGTGCGCATAGATCTGGGCCCAGTTCATCGCTTCGCGATATTGGCCCGCCGCCAGTTTCAGTTCCGCCATTTTCGCCATCGCCAACACGCTGCCGCGTATCGCGGCATTGCCGAGGTACAAACTCGCCTTTTCGGCATTCTGCTGCACGGGTGAACCGGGCGCGCGCTGGCCCATGTGGTAGAGCGAGCCGAGCATGTACAGATCGTGGGGATCGGTCAGATCGGAAGAGTGCTCCAGCGCCGCGACGGCATGCTGGCGATCGGCAAGCGGCAGATGTTGATCGAACAAGGCAGCCCATTGCGCATCGGACATGAGGCGGTGGCGTGCTGTTTCCGCCGCGGCGAGGCTGCCGCTTTCCATCGCCGAGGCGACCGGCAAATATCCATAGCAAGGGCTGAGCGCTGCTGCCAGCCAAAAAAACGCGGCATTCCTTTTCATCGCGGCAAATCCCCTCGATAGCCTGGATGTTGGCGCCAAGTATTACTTGCCCTCGCCCGAAAATAAATGCGGCCACCTAAGGTGGCCGCACGGTCGGCTAAGGAGGGCCAAGCTCAGTTGGCCGCCATCAGCGCCTTGGTCATGTCGAGCATGCGGTTGGAGAAACCCCACTCGTTGTCGTACCAGCTCAATACCTTCACCAGCGTGCCGCCCATGACGCGGGTCTGGGTGGCGTCGTAGGTTGAGGAAGCCGGGTTGTGGTTGAAATCGATCGATACCAGCGGCTTGGTGTTGACAGCCAGGATGCCTTTGAGCGCGCCGTTGGCGGCTTCGCTGATCGCAGCGTCGATTTCTTCCTTGCTGGTGTTGCGGGCGGCGACGAAGGAAAGATCGACCACCGACACATTGATGGTCGGCACGCGCATGGCGAAACCATCCAGCTTGCCGTTGAGTTCCGGTAACACCAGGCCTACCGCGGCGGCGGCACCGGTCTTGGTGGGAATTTGCGAATGGGTCGCCGAGCGGGCGCGGCGCAGATCGGAATGATAGACGTCCGTCAGTACCTGGTCGTTGGTGTAGGCGTGGATGGTGGTCATCAGGCCATGCACGATGCCGATCTTGTCGTGCAGCACCTTGGCCAGCGGCGCCAGGCAATTGGTGGTGCACGAGGCGTTGGAAATGACCTGGTGCGCGGCCGTGATCTTGTCGTCGTTCACGCCGAACACGAAGGTGCCATCCACGTCCTTGTCGCCGGGCGCGGAAATGATCACCTTCTTGGCGCCGGCGGCAAGGTGCGCGCCCGCTTTGGCCTTGGAGGTGAACAGGCCGGTGCATTCCAGCACCACATCGACGCCCAGCGCACCCCATGGCAGCTTGGAAGGATCGCGCTCGGCACAGACCTTGATGCGGTCGCCGTTGACGATCAGGTCGCCGCCGTCCACGGAGACCTCGCCGGGAAACTTCCCGTGGGCGGTGTCGTACTGGGTGAGGTGCGCGTTGGTCTCGGCATTGCCGAGGTCGTTGATCGCGACGATCTGGAACTCGTCGGTGCGACCGGCTTCATACAACGCGCGCAGGATATTGCGGCCGATGCGACCGTAACCGTTGATGGCGACCTTGATGGCCATGGGACAGCGTCCTCCAAAGGATGATGGGGCAGCAAAGCGGCGGCCACGATGGGCCGCCGAATCCCGCATTTTAGCGCGAATGGAGCCAACCCTCACCGGGGACGATTCGGACTGTCCGGCCGGGTATGGAGCAGATCCCTGCCTGCCGGTCACCGCTGCCCGGCATGGTGAACCGCATCAATGTCACAAGCGCTATGGCAAGATGCCAGCCCACTCGATCCAGGGACTTTTGCAATGCTTCCACTACGCCGCGCTGCCACCGTCTTGTTGAGCGCCACCCTGGTCATCGCGCCGGCGGCCCAGGCCTGGGGGCCGCTCGGGCATAGCGTGGTGGCCGAACTGGCGCAGCGACACCTGAGCCCTGCCGCGGAAAAAGAGGTGGAACACTTGCTGGCGCTCGATCACACCCAATCGCTGGCCGACATTGCCAGCTGGCCGGACGAGATTCGCAATGATCCCAGGCAGCAGGCGCTTTGGAAGGAAACCCGTGCGCTGCACTACATCGATTTCCGCAGCCCGGATTGCATCTACACGCCGCCGCGCGATTGCCGGGGCGGCAAGTGCGCGGTCGAAGCGATACCGCATTATATTGCCATTCTCAGCGACCGCAGCCAGTCGGATCAAACCAGACTGCAGGCGCTGAAATTCGTGGTGCACTTCATTGGCGACGTGCATCAGCCACTGCATGCCGGCTACAAAGACGATGCCGGCGGCAACACTTACCAGGTGCAGTTCGAGGGAAAAGGCACGAACCTGCATCGCGTGTGGGATTCGGGTCTGCTCGGCACGCGCGGCCTGGATTGGAAAGCCTATGCCGCGCTACTGGATTCCGAAGGCTTCGCGCCACTGCCGCCGCCGATCGCGCCGCTGGAGAACCCGGCCGCCCAGTGGGCGGAAGAATCCTGCCGGATCACGCGCGACATCTATCCCAGCGGCCACACGATCGACCAGCGCTATGTCAATGCCGAATTGCCGACGGCGGACATGCGCCTGCGCGAAGCAGGCAGGCGCTTGGCCGAAGTGCTGAATATCGCGCTGCAGAACGGCTGATGGCGAGTTTCATGCGCCGCGCGCCGCTTGGCCGGGGTGTGTGGCACATGGCATGACAGCGCGCGCCGGACATGCCGACGCGAAGCGTGCAGCCAGCGGGGTTGGTATCTGGCGAGCACGCTAAGGTTCCGGCGATCATCGAGCCCCATTTACGTCTATCCGTCCATTTCCGGGACCGACCTATTTGTGGCATGGCGGCAGGCATGTTTTTTTGCAATCGATTGCAATGCCACAAGGTTGCCGAGTTGGCGCGCAGTTCTGCTAGGCTCCGTGCACGACTGCGAAACCTCAAGCGATGACTACCGAAACCCATTCCCGCCGCACCAAAATCGTTGCCACCCTCGGGCCCGCCACCGACGCGCCTGGCATGCTCGAAAAAATACTTTCCGAAGGCGTCGACGTGGTACGCCTCAACCTGTCGCATGGTCAGTCCGACGATCACCGCGCGCGCGCGGCGGCGGTACGCAAGGCAGCCGAAAAAGTGGGGCGCGAAGTGGGGATCCTGGCGGACTTGCAGGGCCCGAAAATCCGGGTCGAGCGTTTCGCCAACGGTCCGGTCGAGCTGCGCGATGGCGATCCATTCGTGCTCGACTGCCGCGTGGATGCGCCGCCTGGCGACGCAACGCGGGTCGGCGTGAGCTACCTGGGCTTGCCCGATGACGTCAAGGCCGGAGATATCCTGTTGCTGGACGACGGCCTGGTGGCGCTGACCGTGCTTGATGTAGTGGGTGCCGAAGTGCGTTGCCAGGTATTGATCGGCGGACGGTTGTCCGATCGCAAGGGCCTGAATCGCCAGGGCGGCGGTTTGTCGGTGTCCGCGTTGTCCGATAAGGACAAGGCCGATATCAAGCTCGCTGCCGAAATCGGGGCGGATTTCCTCGCGGTGTCGTTTGTGCGTTCCGGTGCCGACATGGAGCAGGCGCGGCGCCTGCTGAAAGAGGCCGGCGGCAATGCGTCGCTGGTGGCCAAGATCGAGCGTGCGGATGCCATCCCGGTGCTTGGCGAAATCATCGATGCTTCCGATGTCGTGATGGTGGCGCGTGGCGACCTGGGCGTGGAAATCGGCGACGCCGAATTGCCGGGCCTGCAAAAAAAGATCATCCGCGAAACGGTGCAACGCAACCGCGCCGTCATTACGGCCACGCAGATGCTGCAGTCGATGGTGCGTTCGCCGATCCCGACTCGCGCCGAAGTGCTCGACGTGGCCAATGCCGTGATCGATGGCACGGATGCGGTGATGCTGTCGGAAGAATCCGCGGCCGGCGCGCATCCGGACAAGGCGGTTGCTGCGCTGCGGCGGATCTGCCTCGGCGCCGAACGTCAGTTCGAGCCCAAAGAGGACCTGGCAGCCGATGGGCACCATCTGGATCGCACGGATCAGGCCATTGCCTTGGCGGCCATGATCCTGGCGGGCGAAATCGGCGTGCGGGCGATCGTTGCCTTGACCGAATCGGGCGCTACGGCGCAGTGGCTGTCGCGCTATCGCAGCGCCGTGCCGATCTACGCGCTGTCGCCCTTCGATGACGCACGCCGCCGCATGCTGGTGCTGCGCGATGTGCAGCCCGTGAAGTTTACCCATGACACCCTCAATCCGGCGGTGTCCGCGCGCGAGGCCGTGCGGCAGTTGTTTGCCGCCGGCAAGCTGGCGGAAGGCGACCGCGTGGTGCTGACGCACGGCGATCACATCGGGCGCGGTGGCGGCACCAATACGCTCAAGCTGCTCTCGGTGGGCGCCGACGGCATGGTGGAAAGCCTGCGGGATCTGTAGATGTGCCGGCCCATGGCAGCGCTCGCATGGCCGCGGGCTGGCTTGGGCCTGTTCGCATCGCGCGTGCCTGCCATGCGGCAGCGCACGGCTGACAGACATGCAACGCCAACGCGGGCTACGCCAATAGTGCGAACAGGCCCTAGACTGGTTTCCCCCATCCTTACCGCTATACATCGGAGGTATCGCCATGCGTATGTCGATCCGTTTCGGGCAATCCCTGCTGGTGGCCGGCCTGCTGGCCGCGAGCGTGCCCGCTCTGGCCCAGCAGGCGCGCAGGGTCGCGCCGCAGCAACTACCCAATGACTGGGTGCTGCTCAACCAAGGAAGCATTTCGGTCGACGTGCCCAACAGTGGCGCGAATATCTACAAGCCCGGCTGCGTGGCGGTGACCTACACCATCGGCACCGATGGCGTGCCGATGAACCTGCAGGTGGCCAAGGTCGTGCCGGCAAGCGACCTGGGCAAGGCGGCGATAAGCGCGGTCTCCAAATTCCGCTATGGACCGTCGCTGACCAACAAGGGCGAAAATCCGGTGGCCACCTACTACGTAGTGCCGTTCAACGCTCCTGACGATAAAGCCCAGCAAGCCCAGGTCATGGCTCCATGCCAGCTGCCTGGCTACGGCCAGGGCTGACCGGCGCCGGCCTGGGCGGGTTGCTCGGGCATCGCTGCGGGCGGATGGCGCTATAATCGCGCGTTTCCAACTGTCTGCCCCGTGGGGCGGCACCCCTCTCTCTTGCGGCCGCAGCCGCCAAAGTTTTACGGAGTCGTCCAATGAGCATTGAAGATCTCGAGAGCATCGCCCTGGCGATGGTCGCGCCCGGCAAGGGCATCATCGCCATCGATGAGTCGACCAACACCATCAAGAAGCGCTTCGAGGCGGTCGGCATCGAAAACACCGAAGAGAACCGCCGCGCCTATCGGGAACTGCTGCTCACCGCGCCGAACCTCTCTGAGCATATTTCGGGTGCGATCCTGTATGACGAAACGATCCGCCAGTCCACCAAGGACGGCGTGCCGTTTACCCAGCTCATGAAGAAGAACGGCATCATCCCTGGCATCAAGGTCGACAAAGGCCCGGTGTCGCTGGCCGGCTTCCCGGGCGACGTGGTCACTGAAGGCCTGGACGGCCTGCGCGAGCGCCTGGCCGAGTACGTGAAGCTGGGCGCGCAGTTTGCCAAGTGGCGTGCCGTGATCAATATCAGCGAAGACAATCCCAGCTCCACCGCGATCGAGGCCAATTGCCACGCGCTGGCCCGTTACGCCGCGCTGTGCCAGGAAGCCGGCCTGGTGCCGATGGTCGAGCCGGAAGTGATCATGGACGGCGATCACAGCATCGAGGTCAGCTACGAGGTGCACGAAGCCGTGCTGCGCAGCCTGTTCAATGCGCTGTACGAGCAGAACGTGTTGCTGGAAGGCACCATCCTGAAGGTGAGCATGGTCATTCCGGGCAAGGAATCCGACGAGCAGGCCAGCGTCGAGGAAGTGGCCGAAGCCACGGTGCGCGTGCTGAAGACCACGGTGCCGGCTACGCTGCCGGGCGTCGTGTTCCTTTCCGGCGGCCAGACCGACGAGCAGTCCACCGCGCACCTCAATGCGATGAACCGCATGGGCCCGCATCCGTGGCCGTTGTCGTTCTCCTATGGCCGTGCCATGCAGCAGGCGGCGCTCAAGTTGTGGGCCAAGGACATGAAAGCCAATTACGGCGAAGCACAGAAAATTGTGCACGCGCGCGCCAAGGACAACGGCCTGGCTGCGCTGGGTCAATGGAAGGGCTGATCGCCCTGCGGCAACGGCATCGCCAAGAGAAAGAGCGCCGCGAGGCGCTCTTTCTTTTTGCTCATCGACTCGGCATGGCCGGGTACGGATAAGGGGGTTGAACGAAGCCTATCGATTCGCCGTTCTGAGATTCAGAAGCGGTACTCACCCGTAATCGAAACGATGCTGGTCGAACGCTTCAGATCGGTCGTTTCGCTGCCGGTCGCGGTATTCAAGATCTTGCCCGCGCCGGCGTGGTAATAGTCATAGCTCAGGCCGATACCCCAGTGCTCGTTGATATCCCAGCCCGTGCCGATGCCAGCGTAGTAGCTGTCGTGGCCGGGGCGGGTGGTGCTGAAGCTGCCGTAGTCTTCCGCCTGGGCCAGCGTGTAAGTGTGATCATAATCGTTCGCGTGGAAATAGCCGCCGCGAGCGGACAGATACCAATCCGTCGTCAGGTTGATACGGCCATTCACACCCACCAGCCAGCCATGCAGTGCGTTGGTGGCATCGGTCTGGTCGACATCATGCGAATGGAAGGCGTTCTGGACTTTGAAGTTGCCCAGGTCGGCATAGCCGGCTTCGAGGCCCAGGCCCAGGTTCTGGCCGATTTTCCAGCGATAACCGCCGACCAGGCCATAACCGGTCTTATGGTCGCGCTGGCTGTGGCTGTAACCGAAAGTGCTGCCAAAATCGCCAGCGAAGCCGCCGTTGCCGTCACTCGTGCGACCGACGTTGGCATCGATGAACCAGTTGCCCGAGCCGACTGCCTGCTCAGGCTGGTAGCCCGGAAGCGAACGATCGGTGTCCTGGGCGGCGGCGGGCAGGGCAACGAGGCCGGCGGCGGCAAACGCCACCGCGAAGAGGATCTTGCGCATGAAAACTCCTTTTAGTCTTGCTTTGTCCGACCCTCGGCCGCCAGAGAGGGGATTGCGGCCAGGGTATTAGTGGCTGCGGGGGTGCAGCGCCGGTATTAGAAAGGAAGAAGGCTGAAGGGTTTCCGTGTCGGGCGTGAAAGATTAAGGGCGTGTTAATGCCTTGGGCGTTGCACCCACGCCGCGAACCGGACGACAGACAGCCAAGTGATCGGCGACAATAGCTACTTTTGCCGCCTGTACCGGAGACACATCTGATGACTTCCCGTCGCGAACTTGCCAACGCCGTCCGCGCTTTAGCTATGGATGCCGTGCAGGCAGCCAATTCCGGCCATCCCGGCATGCCGATGGGCATGGCCGATATCGCCGAAGTCTTGTGGAATGACTTCCTGAAGTTCAATCCCGGCAACCCGAAATGGCCCAACCGCGACCGATTCGTGCTCTCCAATGGGCATGGCTCGATGCTGCAATACGCCCTGCTGCATCTGACCGGCTTCGATCTGCCGATGTCCGAGCTGAAGCGTTTCCGTCAGTTGCATTCCAAGACCCCGGGCCATCCGGAGGCCAGCGATACGCCCGGCGTGGAAACCACCACCGGCCCGCTGGGACAGGGCCTGGCCAACTCGGTGGGCTTTGCCTTGGCGGAGAAAGTGCTGGCGCAACATTTCAACCGTCCGGGCCACGCCATCGTCGACCACCATACCTATGTTTTCGCCGGCGACGGCTGCCTGATGGAGGGCATCTCGCACGAGGCCGCCTCGCTGGCCGGCACGTGGAAGCTGGGCAAGCTGATCGCGATCTACGACGACAACAACATTTCGATCGACGGTGAAGTCGAAGGCTGGTTCACCGACGATACGCCCAAGCGCTTCGAAGCCTACGGCTGGAACGTGATCCGTGGTGTCGACGGCCACAATGCCGAGGCAATCAAGCAAGCGCTCGCCGCCGCAACGGCGCAGAGCGAAAAGCCCACCCTGATCTGCTGCAAGACCATCATCGGCTTCGGCGCGCCGCACAAGCAGGGCAAGGAAGAAGTGCATGGCGCGGCACTGGGCAAGGACGAAGTGGCCGCGGCGCGTGATCAACTGGACTGGCGCTATCCCCCCTTCGAGATTCCCGCCGAGATTTACGCAGGTTGGGACGCAAAAAAAGCCGGCGCGCTTCGCGAGCAGCAATGGAACGAAGCATTCGGCGCCTACGAGGCCGCGTATCCGGAACTCGCTGCCGAATTCCGCCGTCGCACCGCCGGCGAGCTACCGGCGGATTGGGCGCAGAAGTCGCACGCCTATGTCGAAAAGATGCAGGCCGAAGGACCGGATGTCGCTTCGCGCAAGGCCTCGCAAATGGCGCTGGATGCGTTCGGCCCGCTGCTGCCGGAATTGATCGGCGGCTCGGCGGATCTGGCCGGTTCCAATCTCACCATGTGGAAGGGCAGCAAGACCATCACCGCTCCCGATGGCAACTATGTGCACTATGGCGTGCGCGAATTCGGCATGACTGCGATTGCCAACGGGCTCGCCTTGCACGGCGGGTTCATTCCCTACGATGGCACCTTCCTGGTGTTTTCCGATTACGCGCGCAACGCGGTGCGCATGAGCGCGTTGATTCCTGCGCATTCGATCCACGTCTACACGCACGATTCGATCGGTCTGGGCGAGGATGGTCCGACCCATCAACCGGTGGAGCATCTCGGTTCGTTGCGCCTGATTCCGAATAACCGCGTATGGCGTCCCTGCGACGCGGTGGAATCGGCCGTGGCCTGGAAGGAGGCGATCGAGCGCAAGGGCGCGCCTTCGTGCCTGATCTTTTCGCGCCAGACGCTCAAGCATCAGCAGCGTTCCGCGCAACAACTGACGCATATCAAGCGCGGCGGCTATGTACTCTCCGATCCGCCGGACACCAAGTTCAAGGCGATCCTGATCGCCACCGGCTCCGAAGTGGAGCTGGCGATGGAAGCCGCCCGCACGCTGGCGCAGCAGAATGTGCCGGTGCGCGTGGTATCGATGCCTTGCACCGAGGTATTCGATGCACAACCGCTGGAATATCGCGAAGGCGTGCTTCCCGGCTGGTGCCGTGCGCGCGTGGCGGTAGAAGCGGCCAGCGTCGATTTCTGGAGCAAATACGTAGGCCTGGATGGCGCCGTGGTCGGCATGACCACGTTCGGTGCTTCCGCGCCGGCACCGCAACTGTTCGAGCACTTCGGTTTCACCGTTACCCACGTGGTCGATACGGTGAAGGGCGTTATCGGATAATCATCGACAGCACCCTCTTCCCTTTCGGGGAGAGGGTGCCGGTGGGGTTCGCTTTACGCTTTAGTTGCTCGCGGCGCGTGATCCGGAACGCGCGGAACTAAGAAACGCTGGCCAGCGTCGTAAGCACGCCGAAGCTGATCGCCATCACCACTGCAACGGCGATGCAGGCGCTGCTGATTCGGATTCGACGTGCGTCAATGCGGGGAACCAAGCGCCAGAGCGCCATCACGCCGATGAGCATGGATAGCACCAGGGCGACACGGAATGGGCCGCTGGCGATCAGCGGACCGAACGGCGGGCGCGTTATGCCGACATGCGCCGCGGCGACGGCACCGATCAGCAATGTTGCCAGTGACCAGACCAGGCAGGCGAGATAGGTACGATTGAACACGACTGGCGCGCGCTCGCTCCAGCGCAACACGATCCATGCAACCATGCTCGGCGCAATGGCCGCCACGCTACTGTAGAGCACCCAGGAAATGAGGCTGCTGAGCAGCGCAAGCAGACTCGTCATGGCGTTCCCCCGAAACCGATACGATGTAGCAATTTATCCATCAACCAGGCCGGGCCGATCAGCAAATAGGCAAGATCGGTAAAAAAGCTCGGCCGCTTTCCTTCCAGAAGATGACCCGCGAACTGGCCGATCCAGGCCACCGCAAACACGGCAATAGCAAGCCAGCGCAATTGCGCTGGCCCCCACTGCTGGAACAGCCAAGCGCTGAATAGAGCAAGTGCCGCCAAGGCAATCAGCAAGGTCGCGCCCAGCCGGCGCGAGTGTTTCCAATACCAGGTGAAAGCCAGCACAATGGCCAATACAGCCCACGAGCCTGGGCGTGCCAGCGTTTGCGGAACGGGAACCGTCCACAACAACGCGATCACGCTCCACACAATCAGCGGCACGCAGATCCAATGCAGCAGGCGATTGATGGGATGCCGGTGATCATCGCTGTAGCAGTCAAGCCACTCACGCATGCTGCGCTTGGCTGGCATCAGTGCGCGGCACTTTTGGAGAACACGTTGAGCACCAGTACGCCGGCCACGATGAGGCCGATGCCTAAGATGGCGGCAACATCGAGTTTCTGCCGATACACGACCACGCCGATCAGCGCGATCAGTGCCGTGCCCGCTCCCGACCATACGGCGTAGGCGATGCCCAGCGACATGTTTTTCAAGGCCAGGCTAAGGCAATAAAACGCTACCCCGTAGCCCGCGATCACCATCACGCTGGGCAACAGTCGACTGAAGCTGTCGGATGCCTTCAAGGCGCTGGTGGCAATGACCTCGGCGAGGATGGCGAGACTGAGACTGAGCCAGGCATTCATGCGCTCAATCCAGCGTGATGCCGGCCAGCCGCTGCAGCGCTTCGGCATATTTGGCGGCGGTGCCGGCGATCACCTGCGACGGAATGTGGGGGCCGGGGGCTTTTTTGTTCCAGTCCAGCGTTTCCAGGTAGTCGCGCACGAACTGCTTGTCGTAGCTTGGCGGGCTGATGCCAAGCTGGTATTGATCGGCGGGCCAGAAGCGCGAGGAATCGGGCGTGAGCATTTCGTCCATCACGTAGAGCTTGCCGTGTTCGTCCGTGCCGAACTCGAACTTGGTATCGGCAATGATGATGCCGCGCTCGGCTGCATAGGCGGCGGCCCACTTGTAGATGGCCAGCGTGGCATCGCGCACCTGTTCGGCCAGATCCTTGCCGACGGCCGCGACGACGGCATCGAAGCTGACGTTCTCGTCGTGATCGCCTACCGCGGCCTTGGTGGACGGCGTAAAGATCGGCTCGGGCAACTGCTCGGCCTGGCGCAGGCCCGCGGGCAGGGCGATGCCGCACAGCGAACCGGTCGCCTGGTAATCCTTCCATCCCGAGCCGATCAGGTAGCCGCGTGCAATGGCTTCGACCGGCACGGGTTTCAGTCGCCGGGTCACCACTGCGCGCTTGCTGTACAACGCAGGGTCCGAGCCGGCTGGCAGCACTTCGTCCAACGGCGTGTGCAGCAAGTGGTTGGGCATGATATGCGCGGTTTTGCCGAACCAGAAGTTGGAGATCTGGGTGAGCATCTCGCCCTTGCCTGGAATCGGATCGGGCAGCACCACGTCAAAGGCGGAAAGGCGATCAGTGGCAACGATCAGCAAGCGCTGGCCGGGCAGGGCGTGGACATCGCGCACCTTGCCGCGGTGGATCAGCTCAAGGCCGGGCAGGTTCGATTGCAGCAGGGTGGTAGGCACGACGCGCTCCGATCGGTGGCAAGCGGGCTATTGTAACGGTCCGCGCCCGGGACGCTGCTAGAATCGGCCGCTTTACATCCTCTACTGCCGATGCGAACCGTACTGATTGCGGCACTCGGTTTGACCTGTGCCATGCCAGCGCTTGCCGTCGACGCGCCATCCAAGCCGGTGCGGCTGGGGCTGTGCGCAGCCTGCCATGGCGAAACCGGCATGGCGCAGATACCGGGTGCGCCGAATCTGGCAGGTCAGCGGCTGGACTACCTACGCAAGGCATTGAGGGATTACCGCGACGGGAGTCGTGACGTGCCGCTAATGCGTGCAGCTATCGGCCCACTCAGCGATGCGGACCTGGACCAGCTGGCGCGCTGGTACAGCGCGCAATCCCTCTCACCACAGGCTTTGACGCAACCATGAGCTACGCCTATACCTTCTGGTTCGCCATGGCCGGCCTGCTGCTCGGTCATGGCTTCGTCGGCATGGGCGTGGGCGCGATCGTCGGTTTCGTGCTCGACAATCTGCGTTTCAGTCAGCGGCGCAGTGCGACGCCCGAAGCTGGCGGCTACGTGTCGCCGCTGTTCGCCCTGCTAGGGGCCATCGCCAAGGCCGACGGCCGTGTATCCGAAGCGGAGATCGCCATTGCCGAACGCATGATGGCCCGCATGGGCCTGGACAACGATGCGCGGCAACAGGCCATCCAAAGCTTTAATGCGGGTAAGCAACCCGAGTTCGATGTCAGCGGGCCGATCAATGCCCTGCGCCAATGGGCCGGTCTGCGGCGTGACCATGCGTTCCCGTTGCTGGATGTGGTGATCGAGACGGTCCTGGCCGAGGGCAATCCGCCACCCGAGAAAATGGCGATCCTGCGGCAGCTGGCCTTCGCGCTGCGCGTGAGCGACATGGAGCTGATGGCCCTGATGGCCATGAAAGGCTATGTCTGGCATGGCGCCGGCGCCCGCGGGCAAGGAACGGCATGGGGTAGCGGCTATGTACCGCCGCAGCGCACGACGCAAGGCCCCGACCCCTATGCCGTACTAGGCATTGCGCGCAACGCGGATGATCGCGCGATCAAGCGGGCCTATCGCAAGTTGATTTCTGAGCACCACCCCGACCGCCTGGGCGACCTGCCCGATGACATGCGCAAGCGCGCGGAGGCTCGCGCCAGCGAGATCAACGCGGCGTATGAGCGGATCAAGGCGGAACGAGGGTTCAAGTAGAAAGCGAGCGCAACACAAAGCGGGGGCGTGCCATCGCCCATCGTGGCAACATGGCAGCCTGCGGTGAGTGTCCTGCTGCTTGCGCAGCGCCCGAGCAAACCGTCCAGGCGCGCTCTTTGCGTTCGCCATCCTTTTCCATTCTGTTCTTTAGCAAGGCTCCGACATGAGCAAGCAATCCCCGATCATCGCTCCCTCCATCCTCTCCGCCGACTTCGCGCGGCTGGGCGAGGACACCGCCAACGTACTGACCGCGGGTGGCGATTGGGTCCATTACGACGTGATGGATAACCACTACGTGCCCAACCTCACCATGGGCCCGATGGTGCTGAAGGCGTTGCGGGATTATGGGATCACCGCCGAGATCGACGTGCACCTGATGGTGAAGCCGGTGGATCGCATCGTGCCCGATTTCGCCAAGGCTGGCGCCAGCCGCATCAGTTTCCATCCGGAGGCCACCGAACATGTGGACCGTACCATTGGGCTGATCAAGGATTCGGGCTGCAAGGCTGGCCTGGTATTCAACCCGGCCACGCCGTTGAACTGGCTCGACCATGTACTGGACAAGCTCGACCTCGTATTGATCATGTCGGTGAACCCGGGCTTTGGCGGCCAGAAGTTCATTCCGGAGGCGCTGGAGAAGCTGCGTCGCGTGCGCCGGCTGATCGATGAAAGCGGTCGCCCGATCCGGCTTGAAGTGGACGGTGGCGTTACCGCCGACAACATCGCCGAGATCGCGGCGGCCGGCGCGGATACCTTTGTGGCCGGCTCGGCCATCTTCGGCGCGAGCGACTACGGCGCAGTCATCCAGCGGATGCGCGCGGCGCTCGGTTAAACCGCGAAAAAAGAAACCCGGCACAGGGGGAATCTGCACCGGGCTGGAGGGCGTCGGAAAGACGCTAGAGGAGACACCATCGACAGGCGCTTACTGCGCGTGACCGAAGGACGGGAGGCTCAGCCGCCGTATCAGTCCCGGCGAGTTCCACGGCAAATGGATTGCACGCCTGTCGAATAATCGGACCGGGTCCTTCTGAAATGGTTCCCGTCACGGGCAACTATTTTCATGAACGAAAAAAATCCCCTCCGCGATGGCAGGAGGGGAGGAACGCCGGGACAGGAATGGCCGGAAAAAGCGGTTATGCGTGGGAGTTTGCGCGAAGGTGCTGCATCGGGTGGCGCGGCCAGCAGGTTTCCTTGCCCGCTGCCGCGCCGTTTCCACGGCAACTTTGGAAGATCAACGCAAACTCAACAATACGGTCAGCAACAAAGAGCCCAGCGCCAGCACCACGCGCAGCGGTTCGAAACTACGCAGTTCGGCATTGGGGTCGACGGAGGGGTCAGCGCGCATGGATGTAGGCTCGTCTTCTGGTCTGAGACCATCAAACAACGCGCCCGGGCGTCCCTGCCGGCATCTCAAGGGCGATCGTGCGATGGAATCTGGCGGAACGCGGGCAACATTCCGATCCGGCTTGCGCAAGCGCCACCCACATAGCACGCTGCGCCCATCATCACGAGGAACCTACATGGGACGCAGCATCGCCATAGTCGAAGACGAACCGCTGATCCGCGCCAATTACGTCGAGGCCCTGAATCGGTTCGGCTATGACACCCGTGGCTATGGTTCGCGTCACGAGGCGTCCAGCGCTTTCGCGGCGCGCCTGCCCGAGCTGGTCATCATCGATATCGGCCTGGGCGACGAGCCGGAAGGCGGCTTCGACCTCTGCCGGGAACTGCGCGCGAAATCGGCCACCTTGCCGATCATCTTCCTCACCGCCCGCGATTCGGATTTCGACGTGATCTCGGGTTTGCGCCTGGGTGCCGACGATTACCTGAGCAAAGATACGAGCCTGCACCAGCTGGCCGCGCGGATCGCCGCGCTGTTCCGGCGCATCGAATCGCTGAAGGCGCCGGCTTCCAGCGAAACAGTCATTGGACATGGCCCGCTCAAGCTCGAATCCGAGCGGATGCGTATTACCTGGAACGATGCGGAGGTGCCGCTGACCGTGACAGAATTCTGGATGGTCCACACCCTGGTGCGCTTTCCCGGTCACGTGAAGAATCGCGACCAGCTCATGCGCGAGGCGGAACTGGTAGTGGACGACGCCACCATCACCTCTCATATCAAGCGCATCCGCAAGAAATTCATGGCAGTGGCTCCGCAATTCGATGCCATCGAAACGGTACACGGCGTCGGCTATCGGTGGCGCCCATGATGCGCGTGGGGCGGATGCTCGTCGTCGTCCTGTGGCTGTGCGCAGGATCGGCACTGGCGGCGTCCGCGGGCGCTGCCATCGAGGTCCATGGATCCGCGGACGGCAAGGCGCCAGCCTGGACCATCAGCAGCACCGCACCGCCTGGCTGGACCACGGACTGCTGCACCTATGCGCGGGCCATCGGCGTCAACGAAGTGCTCTACCAGGGCGAATGGACGGGCAAGCCTGACCGCGTCATGGTGCTCAACGTATGGCCATCCAAATTGCCGACGCTGGACGCGGAATTGCAGGATGACCGCAAGCATTACCTGCAGGCCGATCCAGCCGGCAAAGTCGTGGCGTTTCCAGTAAAGAATCCGCGCATGCCCTGCAGTGGCGTGCTGTATTCCGGCTCGGATCACGTCGATGACCCCGTAGTGTTTTGCGATCCCGGCGCGGCCACCGGTATCCGCTACAGCTGGTCGATGACCGTCAGCGCGGTCGATCCCTCGCGTGAATCGCTGCTCGATGCGTTCAGGCAGGTTGTCGCACATTCCCGCTATGCCAACCCTGCGCCGACTTCCAGCTCGGCCGGCAAGGCGCACTAGGTTGCCGTTCGCGCACGGCCGGAACATTGAAGCATGAGCCTGCGACAGAAACTCCTGCTCGTGGCGCTGTGTACCCTCGCCTTGCCGATCGCGGGATGGTTGTACGTGCGGCAGATGGAAAGTTTGTTGCGCCAGGGACAGGAGCAGGCCCTCACGGCGACAGCTACCGCCGTGGCGCGCAGTCTTGCCGTAATCGATGTGCCGCTTCCGCTGCCCGGCAACGGCTGGTACGTGCAACAGGCGGTCAATCCGATCACCATCGACGGGTACGGCGACGACTGGGCGCCGCTGACGCCCTGGAGCCAACCGCTCGGCACGCGCGGCAAGTTATTGCTGGCCGAAGACGACCACGGCTTCTACATCTACGTCGACGTGCGCACGGCACACCGCACACGGGCGGATAGCGGCGACGCGAATGCGCTTTCCTCCGACCACCTGATATTGGATTTGGTGCAAGGTACGCAGCATTGCCGGTATCTGCTGGCGAGCGCGGCGCCAGGGTCATTCACCGCGCAGGCGCTCGATCCGCTAGTCGCTGGCCTGCCCAGCCGGATCGTCGGACAGTGGCAGGAAGATGGCGGCGGGTACCGGGCCGAATGGCGCTTGCCGGGCGGCCTCGGGCTTACGGCGCTCGGCCTGGGCATATATACCGCTGCCGATGGCGGCGACCCGGTTGCCGCGGATGTTCGTCCGCTATGGCGCTATTCGCCGGACCTTTCGCAGGAACTGGCACGCCTGGCGCCGGAAGCGACTCGCGCACGCTTGCTGGCGCCGGCCGGCTGGCTGCTTGCGCAAAGCGGGCGCCTGACGACCTCCGGTCCGCAACCTGGCTGGTTGTCGTCAGTGATTTATCGTTCTTTGCTGGCCGATCCGCTGGAAGAAGCCGAACCATGGACCGCCGACGTACCGCGCCTGGACCTGCCGGAAGTAGGCCGCGCAAGCAAGGGTGTGCCCAGCACGGTCTGGCGCCAGGGCGAAGAGCGCGACAGTGTCGTGCTGGCCGCCGCGGTGCCGGTGGAACGCGATCACGCCGTGGTTGGCGTGCTGCTGCTCGAACAGGCGAGCCGCGCGGTGCCGCTGCTGGCCAATCGCGCCTTCTTGAGCCTGTTGATGACCAGCTTCGGGGTGATGCTGGTCGCCGGCGCGATCCTGTTGCTGTTCGCCACCCGCCTCAGTCTGCGCCTGGGCCGGCTGCGTGACGCCGTCGAGCGCGCCCAGCTTGACGATGGACGTATGGACGGCCATCTGATGCAAGGCCGCTTCCCGATGACCGAATCGGACGATGAGCTCGGCGATTTGGCCCGCAGCTTCCAGCGCTTGTTCGAGGCCGTGGGCGGTTACACCGATTACCTGCGCACACTGGCTTCCAAACTGTCGCACGAACTCAACACGCCGTTGGCGATCGTGAAGTCATCGCTGGACAATCTCGAACATGCGGAGCTGTCTGAAGAGGCCCAGCCCTACCTGGCGCGCGCTAGAGACGGCGTGGCACGCCTCGGTACGCTGGTTCGCGCGATGAGCGAGGCCAGCCGGATGGAGCGGGCGATAGCCGCCGCCGAACCGGAAGATGTCGATCTCATCGACGTGGTGCGTGGATGCGCCGAAGCCTATCGGTCGCTGGCCGGTGCGCGCCGATTGGAATGCGTACTGCCCGCCCAGCCGGTACATCTGCATGGCGCGCCGGAGCTGATTGCACAGGCGCTCGACAAGCTGTTTGACAATGCCTTGTCGTTCACGCCGGCCGATGGCTGGCTACGCTTAAGCCTGCATCCGCTCGAGGACGGCGCCGAGATCGAGTTGGCGAACCAGGGGCCGCCGCTGCCCGCGGCCATGCAGGGACGCCTGTTTGATTCGCTGGTCAGTTTGCGCGACAAGGCTATCCCCGGCGATGCGCCCCATCTCGGTCTAGGACTCTACGTGGTGCGCCTGGTCGCGGAACGCCACGGCGGCATCGCCTCCGCACGCAACCTGCAAGACGGCAGCGGCGTGGCTTTCAGCTTGCGCCTGCATGGCATGCCCAGGCAGCGTCTAGCCGGCTAGGGCCTGCGCATGGCTCGCGCCGAGTGCTGTTTGCTTGCCAGGCCAGGAAGAGCAAGGGCGTGTACGTCTACGTCCGTACACGATCGATTGATGACACCGTCTGGCGGGCAAACAGACCGGCCCTTCGGGTTTAGCGTGGCGTGCCTGCCATGCGGCAGCGCGCGGCTTGCCTTGGCAGCCGCCAAGCTTGTGCCGTGCATTACCTGACAGCCACGCAACGCTACGCGGGCCATGCGGACAGCGCGAACAGGCCCTGGGCCCAACCTTCGCCTACAATGGCAGCCCCTGTCGGCCATCCGGTACCCACGTGATCTCCCGCGACGAATTCGAAGCGCTCGCAGCGCAAGGACACACCCGCATTCCGCTGGTGCGCGAAGTCTTCTCCGATCTGGACACGCCGCTGTCGGTCTATCTCAAACTGGCCGATGGTCCCTACACGTTTTTGTTCGAATCGGTGGATGGCGGCGCCACCTGGGGGCGTTACTCGATCATCGGCTTGCCGGCGAAGCGCGTCTATCGCTTGCGCGCGCACGAGCTGGAAGTGGAAGACGCCGGTGAAGTAGTCGAGCGTCGCCATCTCGACGATCCGCTGGCCGAGATCGAAAAGCTTCGCCAGCAATACCATGTGCCTCGCCTGCCGCAGCTGCCGGCTTTCAGTGGGGGCCTGGTGGGATATTTCGGTTTCGAAACCATCGGCTATATCGAGCCGCGCCTGGCGCGGTGGGACCGCGCCGATGAACTGGGCACGCCGGACGTGCTGCTGATGCTGGCCGAGGAAGTCGCGGTCTTTGACAACCTCAAGGGGCGTCTATACCTGATCGTGCATGCTGATCCGGCCCAGCCGCAGGCGTATGCGCAAGCACAGCGCCGCCTCGATGCCTTGACCTACCGGCTGCACCAGGGCGGCGCAGCTTATCCGCAGCTCACGCAATCGACAGCGCTGAACGAAAGCGACTTCACATCGTCGTTCACGCGCGAAGAATTCGAAGCCATGGTGGAGCGCGCCAAGGAATACATCCGCGCGGGCGACATCTTCCAGGTGGTGCCTTCGCAGCGCCTGAGCGTGGGATTCCACGCCCGGCCGGTGGATGTCTACCGCGCATTGCGCGCGATGAATCCTTCGCCTTACATGTACTTCGTGGATCTTGGCGATACGCAGATCGTCGGCTCATCGCCGGAAATCCTGGCGCGCCTGCAGGATGGCAAGGTGGTCGTGCGTCCGCTGGCCGGCACCCGCAAACGCGGCGCCACCGAAGAAGAAGACAAGGCGCTGGAAGCCGAGCTGCTGGCCGACCCGAAGGAACGCGCCGAACATGTGATGCTGATTGACCTGGGCCGCAACGATATCGGCCGCATCAGCGAAACCGGTAGCGTGGAAGTGAGCGAATCCTTTGTGGTGGAGCGCTATTCGCACGTCATGCACATCGTGTCGCAAGTGCAAGGCAAGGCCAAGGCCGAACTTGGCTACATGGACGTACTCAAGGCCACTTTTCCTGCCGGCACGCTTAGCGGCGCGCCGAAGATCCGTGCCATCGAGATCATCCAGGAACTGGAGCCGTACAAGCGCAACATCTACGCCGGTGCAATCGGTTGGATCGGCTGGTGGGGCGATGCGGATACCGCCATCGCCATTCGCACTGCGGTGATCCAGGGCGGCCGCCTGCACGTGCAGGCGGGCGCGGGCATCGTCTATGACTCCGATCCCGCGTCGGAATGGGAGGAGACGATGAACAAAGGACGCGCGCTGTTCCGTGCCGTGGCGCAGGCGGCCAAAGGCTTGTGATGACGATGGCTGGCATGAAACGAATTGTGGTTGGCTACGGCTGTCTGTTACTGCTTGCTTGCCCGCTGTCGCTTGTCGCCCACGAACCATCGCAAGCGTGGCCGGATACGGTGCTGAGCCGCACGCAGGCGCTGGCTGAGCTGCAGAGCTTGAACGCGGCATTGCTCAGCCATCCAAGCGCCACGCTGACGCTGGAGCAATGGTGCGGAGCGCACCATCTGTCTCAGGACGTGCAGGTCATCGCCCGCCGCGTGCATGGACAGGACAAGCCGCTGCCCGAGGATGCCCGCGCCTTGCTGGGCATCAGTCCCGGCGAACCTGTGCGCTATCGCCGGGTAGCGCTTCGTTGTGGCGATGTAGTGCTGTCGGACGCGGACAACTGGTACGTGCCTTCCCGCCTCACCGATGCCATGAATCAGCAGCTGGATCACTCCGATGTGCCGTTCGGCAAGGTGGTCCAGCCGCTGCATTTTCGCCGGCAGACGCTTTCCGCCGAGCTCTTGTGGCAACCGCTGCCACCGGGCTGGGATAGCGGAGCCATGCTCCCGCCGCCGACTGGCAAACCACTTATCCTGCCTGCTCACGTACTGCAGCATCGCGCGGTGCTCTATACCGCCAGCGGCCAACCTTTCAGCCTGGTAGTTGAAAGCTATACGTCGCAGGTACTGACTCACCCTGAGTCTGCCGATACCGGCAAGTAATCGTGCATGGAATCAATACGAAGACGAGCACTACCGTCCGATAAAAATGCTGCAATATTCGCCTGCCTGCGGTTCAGACGGGGGGTGATGCATGCTTTCGTGCACGATCTGTCTCACATGCGTCTTGCGCCGCAGTTCACACGATATTCGTTTCGGTGCCGCTCTTCGCCATGAACGCGCAGGTCGTTGGCCATTTCCGGATCGTTGGAGGTCCTCCGAAAATTGGCTGGAGGGCATACGTGGTTAGACTTGGTTACCTCTTGCGAAAGCGTTGAGGTGCACACTCATGCTCAAGGATGGCAATCGCTGTCCAGAACTTGTTTGGTCTGGTATTCATTTGATGCCTCCTTGCCAGCAGCCCTGTTCAGGGTTGGCCGGAATCGAGGCTAAGCCCGATAGAGTCCGCGTCCAGGGCAGGCTGAAAAGGTCGTCACCTCGTCTTTTGATCAAGAAAAGACAATGGGATAGGCCTTAAACACTGGCGCGCTGGAATGCTGCGCTGCGGCGACGCAGGCCGCTACAATCGCTCAACAACAAATTTATGGCAGGTGATCCCGCGTCCATGGCTGGCAGGGCGTTTCCGGGAACAGTGCCAGCGTAATTGATATCAAATTAAATCAATGGGTTGGATGCGTCATGCTCCTCATGATCGACAATTACGACAGCTTCACCTTCAACCTCGTGCAGTACCTGGGCGAACTGGGACAGGAGGTGAGGGTGGTGCGCAACGATGCGTTGGACGTGGCCGGCATCCGTGCGTTGCAACCTTCGCACATCATGATTTCGCCTGGCCCGGGCACTCCTGACGATGCAGGCGTGTCGCTGGATGTACTGCGTCAGCTGGGTGGTGAAGTTCCGGTGTTCGGTGTGTGCCTCGGGCACCAGGCGATCGGGCAGGCATTTGGCGGCAGAGTGATCCGCGCCAAGCAGATCATGCATGGCAAGACTTCGCCGGTGCGTCATCGGGGCCGGGGAGTGTTTGCCGGGCTGCCTGACCCGTTCGAAGCGACGCGCTATCACTCGCTGGTGGTGGAGCAGGCGTCATTGCCCGACTGCCTGGAAATCACGGCGTGGACCGAGCTTCCGGATGGCTCCATCGACGAGATCATGGGCCTGCGCCACAAGACCCTGGCGGTCGAAGGCGTGCAATTCCATCCCGAGTCGATCCTCACGCAATACGGGCACGACCTGCTGCGCAACTTCCTCGGCCTGCCGTCGCAAAAGCTCGCGGCATGAACGGGCGCGCCATTACTATCACCCCGCAAGAAGCACTGCAGCGCACGATCGAGCATCGTGAGATCTTCCATGACGAGATGATCGCGCTGATGCGCCAGATCATGCATGGCGAAGTAAGCCCCTTGATGACGGCGGCTATCGTTACCGGCCTGCGGGTAAAGAAGGAAACGGTCGGCGAGATAACCGGCGCGGCGCGCGTGATGCGCGAGTTGTCCGCCAAGGTCGAGGCGCCGGCGCATCCGCATTTCCTCGATATCGTGGGCACCGGTGGCGATGGCGCGTCGAGCTTCAATATTTCCACCGCAGCCATGTTCGTTGCGGCGGCGGCCGGTGCGCGCATCGCCAAGCATGGCGGGCGTAGCGTGTCTTCCAAATCAGGCAGCGCGGACGTGCTGGAGGCGCTGGGCGCGCGCATCGATCTGTCGCCAGCACAGGTGGCCGAATGCATGGTGGAAACCGATATCGGTTTCATGTACGCGCCCAATCACCATCCGGCGATGAAAATGGTGGCGCCGGTACGCAAGGAAATGGGCGTGCGCACGCTGTTCAACATCCTCGGGCCGCTGACCAATCCGGCGGGAGCCCCCGATATCCTGATGGGCGTTTTCCATCCGGACCTGGTGGGTATCCAGGTGCGCGCGTTGCAGGCGCTGGGGGCCCGCCACGCGATGGTGGTGTGGGGGCGCGACGGGATGGATGAGATTTCGCTGGGTGCGGCCACCCTGGTCGGCGAGTTGCGCGACGGCGAAGTACGCGAGTACGAAATTGAGCCGGAAGACTTCGGCCTGGCGATGGCGTCCAGCCGCAACCTGCGGGTCGGCGACGTCCAGGAATCGAAAGCGATGCTGCTGGATGTATTGGAAGGCCGCCACGGCGTACCGCATGACATTGTCTGCCTGAACGCGGGCGCGGCGTTGTATACCTGCGGCGTGGCGGCCACTATAGCCCATGGCATCGAACTGGCCCGGGCTGCGATCGCCAGCGGCGCGGCTCGTGCCAAAATGGACGCTTTCGTGGCCATTACGCGGCGGCTTGCCGATAGTGCCGACTGACTTGCAGTGTTAAGTTTCCTCTCTCTCTTTCCTCCATGCCGATCACAAGCCCATGACCGACATTCTTCAACGCATTCTTGCCCGTAAGGCGGAAGAACTCGCCGAACGCAGCACCAAGTTGCCATTGAAAGAGTTGTCCGCGCGCGTGGCCGATATGCCTGACACGCGCGGCTTTGCCGCCGCCATCGAGGCGAAGATCGCCGCCGGCCTTCCCGCGGTGATCGCCGAAGTTAAAAAGGCTAGCCCCAGCAAAGGCGTGATCCGTGCCGAGTTCGATCCGATCGAGATCGCGCGCAGCTACGAGGCCGGTGGCGCGGCATGCCTGTCGGTGCTCACCGACAAGGATTTCTTCCAGGGCAGCGAGCATTTCCTGCAACAGGCACGCGCGGCCTGTTCGTTGCCGGTACTGCGCAAGGATTTCGTGATCGACCCTTATCAAGTGTACGAAGCGCGCGCGATCGGTGCGGACTGCATCCTGTTGATCGTGGCGGCGCTCGGCGACGCCGAGTTGCTGGAACTGTCGCTGCTGGCCGCCGACCTGGATCTGGATGTGTTGTGCGAAGTGCATGATGCCGAGGAACTGGAGCGTGCGCAGGCCGTGCCGGTGCCGCTGATTGGCGTCAATAATCGCAATCTGCGTACCTTCGAAACCTCGCTCGATACCACGCTGGAACTCCAGCAATTGATGGAATACGACCGCGTGCTGGTGGCCGAGTCGGGTATCCACACGCTTGACGATGTGGCGCGTCTGCGTGAAGCCGGCGTCAATGCTTTTCTGGTCGGCGAAGCTTTCATGCGTGCCAGCGACCCCGGTCGTGAGTTGAAGCGGCTGTTCGATACACATTGACCATGCCTACAGGGGAAATGACTCAGGCGACGGCCACGGCTGCCGCCGATGCTGGCCTGCCGCGCACGGTCCTGTTCGATTTCGATGGCGTGCTGTTCCATGGCGATGCATTCGCCCTGTTTATTCGCCACCGCTATACCTGCTCGTTGCTGAGCAAATGGCTGCTTGTGCTGACGTCGCCATGGTGGCTGCTGTGCGGATTGTTCTCCAGGCGGCTGGCAGCTCGCGCGCTGGTGCACGTGGCGCTATGCGGGCTTGGCCCGCAGCGTTATCGCATGGCGGCCGAGGCGTTTGCCGACCAGCTGGTGCGCAGGCCCCGCCAGTTTTGTCGCGACGGCCTCAACGCACTGCGCCGACACCAGGTTGCCGGCGACGAGGTCATTGTCGTGACCGGGTGCGAACAAATCCTGGTGGCGCGCCTGCTTGCTCAACTGGGTCTGCCTGAACTCACCATTGTCGCGTCGCAGCTTCAACCCGGATGGCTGGGCATGCGGGTGCGGATGCATAACGTTGGACGCCGCAAGGTGCAGAACCTCGCGGCTCAAGACGTCGTCCAGTGGCGCCTGGCCTACAGCGATTCCTTCCAGGACATGCCCATGCTCAAGCAGGCTGGCGAGGCCGTGTTGGTCAACGGCACCCCAAAACTGTGCAAGCGGGTGGAAAAGGCGTTGGGCCGTTCGGTGACCCGGGTCGCCTGGTATTGATCCTTGCGAGATCGGGGGGCGGCAAAGCCTCCGCCCGAAAGGACGGAGACGAGCCACGCAACGCTAGAACATTTTTGATTTAAACATATGCAACATGTAATGTACCCTCCGGCGTCGAGGAGGAGACGAACATGCATGCGTATTCGCAAGACCTGCGTGATCGAGTTTTGGGTGCATTGGAGCGAGGCGAAGGCCCGTCAGCGATTGCCAAGCGCTACGAAGTGAGCCGCCTGTGGGTGTACCAGGTGCGCCAACGCTGGGAAAAAGAGGGAAAGCGTCAAAGCTTGCCGGTGGGAGGTCATCGGCGCTCGCGGATTGCGCACAAGGAAACGGTGATTCGCGGGTGGATTG